>NZ_JBUDZG010000003.1:0-249925 GCF_054950075.1 Acidovorax sp. Q11
CATCGCGCGCGCAGAAAGTGTCTACGACCAATGCGTGTTGGCCTTACTCCCCTGGCTTGCAGATGCAGAGCTTTGTTGCAAACTGTTCTTATTGGCAGCGGATGTTACTGGGGTTGACGCTGTAAACATGTGACAAATGGTTTCGCTCGGTCCGGACTGCTGGCGCATAAACCCTCGCGGAACACGCGATTCCCTACTCAGTAAGTCCTGGACGGCACCCATGCGAAAATTTCCGGTTGTTCCCCACTCTCACAACCATGCATTCCCTTCGCCTGCTCTGCCGTACTGCGGCTTTCCAACTGACTTTGTGCCTGGCCGCCTTGGCGCTATTGCTTTTCAGCGGATTGGCTCCTGTCCACGCGGCGCCGCCCTTGGTCTACAGCAAGGACGGCGTGAGCTTCGAGCACCCCGTGGGTTGGAAAGTGACCGAAGACGTGGTCGCTCAGGACGAAACCCGGATGCGCAGTATCGATCTGGAGGGGCCGAACGAGGCGGTTGTGACCTTGATGTTCAGCCCGTTTTTTTCGGGCCAGGACATTGAGAAGTTTGCAGCCGCAGCTGCGCGCAACCGCGCGGATACCGCCCGGGCCAACACTGCGCAGCAGGCCCGCATGGGCCCGGTGACGGCCACTCCCATTACCCGCCAGGTGGCGGGCAAAGAGAACAAAGGGGTTTCGCAGCGCTTTGTAGTCAGCATGCTGGGCCAGAACCTGCCGCATGAAGCGCGCTTCTTCAAGGCCGCTCTGGATGGAACCACTGCAATCCTCATGACTCAGGTGGCAGATGAAGATGCCAAGGCGGCCGAGCCAGGTTTTGCCATGGCGCTGAGCACCCTGCGTTACCAGGCGGGCAAGCGCTGAAGCAACCTGCGCGCAATACACGCGTACCCCATCATGCTGATGGGGCAACCTGTTTTTCGCTGCCAGGCCTCGGGGTGGAGGCGTTTTGATGCACGGACTCAAAGGCCTGGTGTGTGCTCAAGAACACCCGCCCCTGCAAGCTTTGGCCCAAAGCTGTTTTCTGCAGGCGATCCAGCACAGGACCTTTGACTTCCGAGAGCAATAGTGCAATGCCGCGCCGCGCGAGGCTGCTCTCCAGGTCAGTCAGCACCCCCAGCGCAGTGGCGTCGATCTGATTGATGGCCGAGCACACCAGCAGCACGTAGCGGGCGCGGGGCTGGGCGGCGACCAGGCTCTCTATGGTGTCCTGCAGAATCTCCGAGTTCGCAAAGTACAGGCTTTCATCCACGCGCACCGCAATCAGGTCAGGCTCGGTCGCCACAGCGTGGCGCGCGATGTTGCGGAAATGTTCGGTGCCGGGCACACGCCCTACCACCGCGATGTGCGGGTGGCTGCTGCGCCAGACCAGCGTGCCCAGCGACAGGCCCACCCCCAGCAGGATGCCCACTTCCACACCCCAGACCATCACACCGCCTGCAGTGGCCAGCAGTGACCAGGCATCGGCCTTGTCATAGCGCCACGCTTCGCGCAGGGTCTGAACATCGATCAGCGACACCACCGCCACGATGATGGTGGCAGCCAGCACTGCATGGGGCAGGTAGTAGAACAGGCCAGTGAACGCCGCAATGACAACCGCCATGAGCATGGCAGACACCACGCCCGCCAGGGGGGTGTTGGCCCCGGCCGAGAAGTTGACCACCGAGCGCGCAAAACCGCCGGTGACGGGGAAACCACCCGACAAGGCGCTGGCCACGTTGGCGGCGCCCAGGCCCAGCAGCTCGCGATTGGGCTGTATGCGCTGCTGGCGCTTGAGCGCCAGCGATTGCGCTACCGACACACTTTCAACAAACCCAACCAGGGAGATGAGCAGCGCAGGCAGCCACAGCTGGCCAATGGCCGACGCTGCAACGGGAGGGAAGGCCAGCATGGGCAACCCCTGCGGCACCGCACCCACAATGCTGACGCCAGCGGATTCGTCCCAGCGCAGCACCGCCACCAGCGCCGTGGTGACCAGCACTGCCAGCATGGGGGCAAGCTTGGAAGCAAGTTCTGCCAACTTGGCATCTACCCCCGCACGCACCATCCAAGGTGCAAGGAACTTGCGCGCCAGCAGCAAAAACAACACGCTCCCGGCGCCAACGCCTAAAGTCACGCCGTTGGTTTGAGGCACCGCATGCGCCAGCTGCAGCACCGTGTCCAGCACGTTGCCGCCCCCTGCTTTCACGCCCATCAGGTGCTTGAGCTGGCCCACCGCAATCAGGATGGCCGAGCCCGAGATAAAACCGCTGATGACCGGATGGCTGAGAAAGTGAGCGAGAAACCCCAATCTCAGCAGGCCAAACAGCAGCAACATGCCCCCCGACAAAAGGGACAGAAGCATGGCCAGTCCCACATACTGCGCAGAACCCGCTGCTGCCAACGGCTGCAACGCGCTGGCCGTCATGAGCGAGGCGACCGCCACGGGCCCCACCGCCAGCGTCATGCTCGATCCCAACAGCGCATAAGCCACGATGGGCAGGATGCTGGCGTACAGGCCAACTTCAGGGGGTAGCCCCGCCAACAGCGCGTAGGCCAGGCTCTGCGGAATGAGCATCACCGTGACGATGACACCCGCCACCAGGTCCCCCGAGAGCCAGGACCGCTGGTAGTTGCGCATCCAGCTGGGCATGAATTGCATGCAATGGCCTTTAGTTTTCTCTCGTTTTTCTGAGGTGCAGAGGCTCTCAGCCCAATTGCTGGGCTAGGCCAAACAGCTGGGCAGACCGTGCACCCGATCGGCAAAAGGCCAGCATGGGACGTGGGGCCGCAGCCAGCACGTTGTGCAGGGCCTGCACCTGCTCGGGGGTGATCGCACCGCTCACCACCGGCAGATACACATAGTGCAAACCGGCGGCGCGGGCGGCCTCCTCCAGCGCCTGGCTGGTGGGCTGGGCGTCTCCGCCCTCCCCGTCTGGCCGGTTGTTGATGAGCGTCTTGAACCCCTGGGCAGACACCCAGGCGAAGTCTTCAGCCTGCAACTGGGGTGACACCGCAAAGTCGGGTGTCAAGGCAATGATCTGCATGCCCATGTCAAAGTGCTCCTGCTTGCTGTTTGGGAGTGCGCCGCACGCGGCCTTCGGCCATTTCAAACAGCCACATGCCCGCCAGCATGGCCAGCACAAACACAATGGCCTTGGGCTGCCCGGCCCCGGCCGACACAATGGCCGGACCAGGGCAGAAGCCCGCCAAGCCCCAGCCAGCACCAAACACCAGGCTGCCGACCACCAGGCGGCGATCAATGTCGCGGGACGTGGGAAGGTGCATGGCGCCCCCCAGAAAGCTGGTCGTGCGCTTCTTGGCAAAGGCAAACGCGAACAGGCCAACGGCAATCGCACCACCCATAACAAAAGCCAGCGAAGGGTCCCACAGCCCTGCCAGGTCCAGAAAGCCCAGCACCTTGCCGGGGTCGGTCATGCCCGACACGATGAGACCCAGGCCAAACACCAGGCCCACCACAAATTCAGAAATTCGGCTTTTCACCAAGGTTTTTTTCATGTCCATGCTCCGTAGGTTTTGTGGCATCAGCCCAGCACATGCCGGACAAGAAACACGGTGACGAAGCCCGCGCCCATGAAGGCCAGAGTGGCAACGAGCGAACGGGGCGACAGGCGCGAGAGCCCACACACGCCGTGGCCGCTGGTACAGCCCGATCCATAGCGTGTGCCCAGGCCCACGAGCAGGCCGGCGGCGACCACTGCGCCCCAACCGGCGTCAATGCGCGGCGCCGCTGCACCGGCAAACAGCCAATACACGCCAGGGGCCACCAACATGCCCAGCACAAAGGCCAGGCGCCAGCCTGTATCCCCTGCCCGGGGCCGTAACAAGCCGCCCACGATGCCGCTGATGCCCAGAATGCGGCCATTGAGCAGCACAAACAGCGCCGACGCCAAGCCCAGCAGAGCACCACCGGCCAAGGCGCCCCAGGGTGTGAAATGGGTCCAGTCGATCAGCATTTCTGATCCTCCTTGGCGGTGCCTTGTGCAGGCCCGCAAAACTGTTCAAACAACACATTCATCACCGCCAGCGCCTGCGGGCTGGCGATCTGGTAGTAAATGTTCTTGCCTTCGCGGCGGGTGTTCACCAGGCCTTCCTCGCGCAGCACCCCCAGCTGTTGGGACAAGGTGGGCTGGGAGATGCCAACCAGCTCCTCCAGCTCGCCCACTCTCTTTTCGCCCTGGCTGAGCTGGCACAGCAGCAGCAGCCGGTCGGGGTTGGAGAGCACCTTCATGAGGCGGCAGGCGCTGTCGGCCGAGCGGCGCAAGGTTTCCAGTTCGATGGGTATTTCGGTGAGCATGGGCGTGCGCTCCTTTTCAATTTCGTTATCGATATTCTATTGACTAACAATCTATTAGTCAATAAACTATCTTCATCGAAATTAAAAACTGAGGAAAGAAGCGATGAAACCCCAGATACAGGCCTTCTTTGACGACGCCACCTGGACGGTGAGCTATGTCGTCTATGACCAGCCCGGCGGCCATTGCGCCCTGGTGGATTCGGTGTTGGACTACGACCCCAAGTCCGGCCGCACCCGCACGCATTCCGCCGAACGCCTCATCGAGTTCGTACAGACCCACGGCCTGACGGTGGAATGGATCCTGGAGACCCATGCGCATGCCGATCACCTGTCGGCCGCACACTACCTGCGCAACAAGCTGGGAGGACGCATCGCCATTGGCGCCGCCATCACCCAGGTGCAGGATGTGTTCAAGGCCGTGTTCCACCTGGAGCCCGAGTTCCGCCCGGATGGCCGCCAGTTCGATCACCTGCTGCACGACAACGAGGTGTTTCGCATCGGCCAGCTGGAGGCCAAGGCGCTTGCCGTGCCCGGCCACACCCCTGCCTGCATGGCTTACCAGGTGGGCGATGCAGTGTTTGTGGGCGACACCCTGTTCATGCCCGATGTGGGCACGGCACGCTGTGACTTCCCTGGGGGCGACGCGCACCACCTTTACCAGTCGGTGCGCAAACTGCTGAGCTTGCCGCCCGAGACGCGGCTCTTCATGTGCCACGACTACCCGCCTGCCGGTCGCGCCACCGCCTGGCAGACCACCGTGGCCGACCAGCGCGCCCACAACATCCACGTGCACGATGGCGTGAGCGAAGACGCCTTTGTCGCCTTGCGCACCCGGCGCGATGCCACGCTGGAGATGCCCACGCTGATCCTGCCCTCAGTGCAGGTCAATATCCGCGCCGGTGCCATGCCTCCAGCCGAAGACAACGGCGTGGCCTATCTCAAGATTCCGGTCAACGCGCTGTGACCCAACCCATGTCCCGAAACCACCACGCACCAAAGGAAGCACCATGAACACCAACGTTGGAACCCTCGATCGTGTGCTGCGCGTCGCCGCAGGCCTTGTCCTGATTGCCCTTGCAGCCACCGGCATTGTCGGATGGTGGGGCTGGCTGGGCGCTGTGCCCCTGGCCACCGGCCTGTTCCGTTTTTGCCCCGCCTACACCCTGCTGGGCATCAACACCTGCCCCATGAAGAAGTAAGCCAACCCCACGCGCGGCACAGCCGCAGGCAAGCACCCAAAGCACCACAAGGAACAAGGAATGAGCACTTTTGACCACGCTGGCCTGATCCAGGGCATCAACGAAAGCCTGGCCACCTTCCGCAAGGCCCAGCCCGATACCATGCGGGGCTTCGCACAGCTGGCGCAGGCCTCCATGGCCGAAGGTGCGCTGAGCAGCAAACACAAAGAATTGATTGCCCTGGCCATCGGCGTCACCCAGCGCTGCTCGGGCTGCATTGGTTTTCATGTCAAGGCACTGCAAAAACTGGGCACCACCCGCACCGAGCTGGAGGAAATGCTGGCCGTGTGTGTCTACATGGGCGGAGGCCCGGCGCTGATGTACACCGCAGAAGCATTGACGGCCTGGGACACCCTGGCGGCGGGCAACGCCTGATCCCTTGCCAGCGAGGGGGCTGCGCCCTCGCCTTCTCTGACAGTGGAAGACGCACCGCCCGCAACCAGTGGGCAAATAAATCTGGCACAACACAGCGTCTTCCAGTACCGTGCAGCCACAGGCTCATGGCCGGTCTTTGCGCAGGCCAACCCCGCGCCACGGCGTAGTACGTGTGCGACACACCGCCCACACCGAAACAGCGACCGGCTGTTATAAATCGGTTTACATTTTGTGCGTCTATCCATGAGACTGTTGCAAAAAAAGGGGGGATCGCCATGCATGCAGGTCTTTTGAAGACACGCCGGGGTGTTGTCAGGCTCATGGGCATTGTCTTTGGCGCAATGGCGCTGTTTGGCACTGCTGCGCAGGCCCTGGACAAAGCCACCGGTCCGGTGGTGCTGACCATCGAAGGCGCCATCACCCACACCAACCAGGGCCAGCAGGCGCAGTTCGACATGAAGATGCTGGAGAAGCTGCCCCAGCACAGCTTCTCTACCCAGACCCCCTGGTACCCCAACGCCGTCACCTTCACCGGCCCCTTGTTGCGCGACGTGCTCACCGCTGTGGGGGCCAAGGGCACAAAGATCACGGCCGTGGCCCTGAACGACTACAAGACCGAGATTCCACTTGAAGACGCCACCCGCCACGACGTGATCGTGGCCCGGCTCATGAACAACCGGCCCATGCCCGTGCGTGAAAAAGGCCCGCTGTTCATCGTCTACCCCTTCGACACCAAGGCCGAGCTGCGCAGCGAGCTGTACTACAACCGTGCGGCCTGGCAGCTCAACGCCTTGCGCATCAGGTAGCCTGCAGCCCGGCCAGGCCCCGCACACCCCACGCATGCTGCGCAGCAAACACATCCTGCGGCTCATCATTGCAGGCCTGGTGCTGGCCTATGTGGCCATTGCGGCCGTGCAGTACCACCAGTACCGCAGCGTCGAAGCCGTCATGCGGCGTGGCGATGTAAATGCGCTGTGGTCCTTTCTGCAGCTCAATGTCGAATACGAAAAGTTCGACCACGCGCTGCACCAGTTCGAACTGGACCCGAAAAGCATTTCCATGGAACGGCTGGAGCTGCGCTACGACCTGTTCCTGAGCCGCTTCAGCGCGCTGGAGAGCGGCACCGCTCGCACGCTGATGCAGGAAGAGCCTATCTACGGCCAGGCCCTGGCCGCCTTGCAGAAGTTTGTGGCGGCGGGCGACAGCCACTTTGGCGCCAGTGTGGACCCAGCCTCCAGCCAGCAACAGATGCGGCTGTTGCGCGCCGAACTGGGCACCCTGCGCGACACCGTCCAGGAACTGTCGCTGAACGCCTCGCGGGTATCGGCCCTGCTGGGCGACTCGCGCAATGCCGAAGTCAAGCGCCAGACCCTGCTGACCACCGGCCTCACGGCCTTCCAGGCAGTACTCACCTTCCTGCTGGCCTTTGCCATGGCGCGCCAATTCCTCAAGCGCGAAAAGGCCAAGTCCCTGGCCATGGCGGCGCAGGCCGAGCTGGTGGAGGCCCTGAAGCGCAACGAAGAGGCGCTGGAGGCCCGCGTGGCCCAGCGCACGGCCGAGTTGCAGAAGCTCAATGTGGCGCTGCGCGAGCATGAGGAAGAGCTGGAAATCGCCCGGGCCAAGGCCGAGGACGCCTCGCAGATGAAGTCGGACTTCCTGGCCAACATGAGCCACGAGATCCGCACGCCCATGAACGCCGTGATCGGCATGAGCCACCTGGCGCTGGGCACCGACCTCTCGCCCCGCCAGCGCGACTATGTGGAAAAGATCCAGCGCTCGGGCCAGCACCTGCTGGGCCTGATCAATGACATCCTCGATTTCAGCAAGATCGAGGCAGGCAAGCTCGAAGTGGAGGTGGTGGACTTCGAACTGCGCGGCGTGCTCGACAACGTGGCCAACCTGATCAGCAGCAAGTCGGCCAGCAAGGGCCTGGAGCTGCTGTTCGACGTAGACCCGGCCCTGCCCGACAACCTGCGCGGCGACCCCCTGCGCCTGGGGCAGATCCTTGTCAACTACGCCAACAACGCTGTCAAGTTCACCGACGCGGGCGAGATCATCGTGCGGGTCAGCGAAGCCTCGCGCGACGCCGAAGGCATCCTCATGCGGTTTGAGGTGCAGGACACCGGCATCGGCCTCACCGAAGAACAGCAGTCGCGCCTGTTCCGCTCGTTCGAGCAGGCCGACACCTCCACCACGCGCAAATACGGCGGCACCGGCCTGGGCCTGGCCATCTCCAAAAAGCTTGCAGACCTGATGGGCGGTGAGGTGGGCGTGCAAAGCGCACCGGGCCAGGGCAGCACCTTCTGGTTCACGGCCCGGCTGGGCCTGGGCACGGCCCCGCAGCGCCCGCTGTTGCCCGAGCCCGACCTGCGCGGGCGGCATGTGCTGGTGGTGGACGACAGCGAACAGGCGCGGCAGATTCTGGGCGGGTTGCTGGGCAGCATGAGTTTTGCCGTCACCACGGCCAGTTCAGGCGAAGAGGCCGTGGCCAAGGCAAGCGCCGCCGATGCAGCCGGGCACCCCTGCGAAATTGCTTTTCTGGACTGGAAAATGCCCGGCATGGACGGCTTTGCCACCCACCGCGCGCTGGCGCTGCTGCCCCACCCGCCCCATTCGGTCATCGTCACCGCCGCTGGCCGCGACGATGTGCAGAAAGAGCTGGAAAACGCGGGCATTGGGCTCATGCTGACCAAGCCCGTCAGCCCCTCGCAGCTGTTTGACACCGCCATCCGCGCCCTGGGCGGCCATTCCCTGTCGGCCGAGGCCCGCCGGGTCCATGGCCCGCGCAGCGCCCCCAACCTGGCCACCATCCAGGGGGCCCGGGTGCTGCTGGTGGACGACAACGACCTGAACCAGCAGGTGGGCGCCGAACTGCTTGCTGGCGCCGGGCTGGTCGTGGACGTGGCCGACAACGGCCAGATCGCGCTCGACATGCTGGCGCGTGCGCCCTACGACATCGTGCTCATGGACATGCAGATGCCGGTGATGGACGGGCTCACCGCCACGCGCCAGCTGCGCCAGAACCCCGCCTGGGCCCAACTGCCGGTGCTGGCCATGACCGCCAACGCCATGAGCCGCGACCGGGACCTGTGCCTTGCTGCTGGCATGAACGGCCACCTGGCCAAGCCCATCGACCCCGACGAGCTGTTTGCCAGCCTGCTGCAATGGATTGCGCCACGTGCTCCAGCATCTGCCCCCCCTGGTGAGACAGCACTATCAGCCGCACAGCCTCCTGAAGTCGCTGATGCCCATGACCCATTGCGCCGCATCGAGGGCCTGGACATGGCCGCCGGCCTGCGCCGCGTGCTCGACAAACGCCCGGCCTACGAAAGCCTGCTGCGCAAGTTTGTGGTCGGCCAGGCGGGCGCCGTGCAGGCCACGCGCGCCGCAATGGCGGCCGGGCAGCACGACGAGGCGCTGCGCGCCATGCACACCCTCAAGGGCACGGCGGGCACCATTGGCGCAGCCCCGCTGGCCAAACTGGCCGCAGCCGTGGAAGAAGCCATTGGCCAGAAAGCGCCAGCGACGACCATCGACACATTGCTGAACCCCGTGGACGCTGCCTGCCAGGCTTTGGTGGCCGCGCTGCGCGCCGCCCTGCCCCCCGAAGACGAAGCTGGTGCGGCCTCGGCCGCTGGTGTGCCCCAGGCGCCCATCGATGCCGCCGCCGCGCAGCAGTTGCTGGCCCAGCTCGATGCCCTGCTGGTAGACGACGACTCTGACGCCATCGAACTGTTCAAAGAATCCACGCCCGCCCTGAAGGCACTGCTGGGCCCGGCCTATGCCGGGGTGAAGCGGGCGCTTGACGGCTACGACTTTGTGGAAGCGCTGGCCGCACTGCGCGCCACCCGCATCCACGGCAACCACAACAAGGAGGACCCGGTTCATGAATAGCCCGATAGAGCTGAGCGGCAAATGCACGGTGCTGGTGGTGGATGACACCCCCGACATCCTCTCGCTGATGAGCGACCTGCTGCGCACGGATTACAAGGTCAAGCTGGCGCCCAGCGGTGAACGCGCGCTGCAGATCGTGGCAGGCGAGAGCAAGCCCGACCTGATCCTGCTCGACATCATGATGCCGGACATGGACGGCTACGAGGTGCTGCGCCGCCTGCAATTCAACCCCGATACCGAAGACATCCCGGTGATCTTCCTCACCGCCATGAGCGCAGCCGAAGACGAAAGCATCGGCCTTGAGCTGGGAGCGGTGGACTACATCACCAAGCCCGTCAATCCCGCCATCGTGATGGCCCGGGTGCGCAACCATCTGCAGCTCAAACGCGCCCGCGACTTTCTGGCCCGCCACAACCATGTGCTTGAAGAAGAAGTGGCCAGCCGCACCCGGGCCCTGGCCGAGCTGCAAGACGCCACCATCCGTGCCATGGCCTCGCTGGCCGAAACGCGCGACAACGAAACCGGCAACCACATCCGGCGCACTCAGCACTACGTGGAAGCGTTGGCCCGCCACCTGCAAAACCACCCGCGCTTCAAGGAAGAGCTGACCGACACCAACATCGAGACGATCTTCAAGTCCGCCCCGTTGCACGACATCGGAAAGGTGGGCATTCCGGACCGCATCCTGCTCAAGCCAGGCAAGCTCACGCCCGAAGAGTTCGAGATCATGAAGACCCACACCACGCTGGGCCGCGAAGCCATCGTGGCCGCCGAGAGCGACACCACGCAGGACAACCCCTTCTTCCGCTATGCCATGGAGATCACCTACAGCCACCAGGAAAAATGGGATGGCTCGGGCTACCCTGAAGGCCTGATGGACAACAACATTCCGCTGTCGGCACGCCTTATGGCCGTGGCCGATGTGTACGACGCGCTGATCTCCGAGCGCGTGTACAAGGCAGCTTTCTCCCATGAGAAGGCGGTAGAAATCATCCGCGACGGCAGGGGTAGCCATTTCGACCCCGACATGGTGGACGCTTTCCTCGTGTTGTCTGAAGAGTTTCGCCGCATTGCCCAGCGTTTTGCCGATGGCGAACCGGCCATGCTTGCGCAGATCGACCGCCTGGCCGCCAACGTACCTGCCGAGCGCATCGAACTCTGAGCAAACCCCAAAACGCACCCATGCAGGCCTCACAAACCACCGTCTTGCTGGCTGAAAGCGCCGGTGCCATGCGCCAGGCCCTGGCCAGCCAGCTCGAAGCAGCCGGTTTCGCCCGCGTGTTGCAGGCCAAGGATGGCCAGCGCGCACTGCAGATCCTGCGCTCCGAGCCCGTACAGGTGGTGCTGGCCGATATTGACATGCCGGTGCACAACGGCCTGGAGGTGCTCGAAGCCATGCGAGCCGAGCCACGCCTGGCCAGCCTGCCCTTTCTGCTCATGTCCGGCAGGATGGACCGCGCATCGGCCGCCAAGGCCATCCAGCTGGGCATTGACGATCTGCTGATCAAGCCCTTCACCACCCGCCGGTTGCTGGAGCGCATGCAGCGCGTGCTCACGCGCGGGGCCACCGCACTTGCCGCCGAGGCCGCCCCGGACGGCGACGGCAGCGCCGAGCGCGCCACCCTGCTGGTGGTGGACGACACGCCCGACAACCTGCAGCTTATGGCGGGCCTGTTCCGCGACCGCTTCAAGGTCAAGGTGGCGCAAAGTGGCGAGAAGGCGCTCAGCATCTGCCAGTCCGACGCGCCGCCCGATGTCATCCTGCTCGACGTGATGATGCCCGGCATGGACGGGTTTGAGGTGGCGCGCCGCCTGCGCGAGCACCACACCTCCGAGTACACGCCCATCATCTTCGTGACCGCCATCACCGATGAGATGGCCCGCCACAAGGGCCTAAGCCTGGGTGCCATCGACTACGTGTTCAAGCCCATCGACCCCGAACTGCTCAAGCTGCGCGTGGGCAACCTCATGGTCTATGTGGAGCACCGCAAGCAGCTGCAGAAGGACTTCGACCTGCTGCGCGAAAACGCCCAGCTGCGCACCGAAGTGCAGCGCCTGCGCGGCGATCTGCTGCGCCTGCAGGTGCCAGCGGGCGCATAACAGCGCCGCGCGCACAGCCGCCCTCCTCCACTACTCACCGATGGCGCCCGAAAGCGCCATCCCGATGCGGTGCGCCGTGCTTCAGGCGTGGTGGTGGGCCTGCTCTGCCTCGCTCGTGGTCGTGCGGTGGCCGTTCAGCCCCAGCTTGGCCAGCAGCTGCACGTCGGCATCCACATCGGGGTTGCCGGTCACCAGCAGCTTGTCGCCGTAGAAGATCGAATTGGCCCCGGCCATGAAGCACAGCGCCTGCACTGCCTCGCCCATTTGCTGGCGCCCGGCCGACAGGCGCACGCGCGCCTTGGGCATGGTGATGCGGGCCACGGCAATCACGCGCACAAAGTCGAACGGGTCGATGGGGTCGCTGTCGGCCAGCGGCGTGCCGGGCACGCGCACCAAGCTGTTGATGGGCACGGACTCGGGGTACGGCTGCAGGTTGGCCAGTTGCGCAATCAGGCCAGCGCGGTGGACGGGCGCCTCGCCCATGCCCACAATGCCGCCGCAGCACACGCTGATGCCCGCACTGCGCACGTTTTGCAGCGTGTCCAGCCGGTCCTGGTAGGCGCGGGTGCTCACCACATCGGTGTAGTACTCCGGGGCCGTGTCCAGGTTGTGGTTGTAGTAATCCAGGCCCGCGTCCTTCAGCGCCTGCGCCTGGTGCGATTCGAGCATGCCCAGCGTGGCGCAGGTCTGCAGGCCCAGGCCCTTCACGGCGCCGATCAGGGCGCTGACTTTCTCAATATCGCGGTCCTTGGGGGCGCGCCAGGCGGCGCCCATGCAAAAGCGGGTGGCGCCCGCATCCTTGGCGGCCTGGGCGGCACGCACCACGTCATCCACTTCCATCAGCTTTTCTGCCTTCACGCCCGTGTCGAACTCTGCCGCCTGTGGGCAATAGCCGCAGTTTTCGGGGCAGCCGCCGGTCTTGACCGACAGCAGTGTGGCCAGCTCGATGTCGCCCACAGGCCAGTGCTGGCGGTGCACGGTTTGCGCCTCAAACAGCAGGTCCATCAAGGGCTTGTCGAGCAGCGTCTGGATCGCTTCGACCGACCAGGGGCCTTGGGCCACGGGGGCTGGGGTGCGGCGGTGCAACTGAACCGGTTGCACGGAGGAAGGTGTGGGCTGCACGGTGGAGGCAGCGGTAGGAGCCAGGGTGGCGGACATCGGGTGGGTTCCTTCAATCTAGGCGTTGGCCCTGCGGCGGCGGGTTGCCAGCGATAGGCCAGGGGTTGCTTACTCGGTCATCGTTCCTTCGGCGCGCACCACCCGGTTCATGGGATTGGGGCTGTATGCGCAGCGGCTGGGACGGATTCTGGAGGAGAAAACGGCACAAACGCGCACTGCAGGGTCACAAAAAGTGCCAACAAAAAGACGCGTGCAACAGCGGGTAATTGCAATGTTTTTTGAGCGCAGAAGCCAACGTTTTGCGGCCATTTGCAAGCCGTTGTACAGGGGCGCAAAACCGGCCCGCCCCCGGCAGCGGCAACATGGGTCTATCTGCAGCCATCTGCCTTGCAACAGCCGCCGCGCCCGCTGGAAGATGAGCGACGATGAAGCAGGCTTGGGCCCCGTTGGCAGCCCGCGTCCCGGCAAAACCTCAGCGCAGCGCCGCAATCACGTCTGCAGGTGCCTGCACCAGCTCGATCAACACCCCTTCGCCCGCAATCGGAAACTCGTCGTTGCTTTTGGGGTGCAAAAAGGTGATGTCGTACCCCGCCGCGCCCTTGCGGATGCCACCGGGCGCAAAACGCACGCCTTTTGCTGTCAACCACTCCACCGCCTTGGGCAGGTCGTCGATCCACAGGCCGATGTGGTTGAGCGGCGTGGTGTGCACGGCCGGCTTTTTGTCGATGTCCAGCGGCTGCATGATGTCCACCTCGACCTTGAACGCGCCCTGGCCCATGGCCAGGATGTCTTCATCGACGTTCTCGCGCTCACTCTGGAAGGTGCCGGTCTGCGTGAGGCCCAGCATGTCCACCCACAGGGTCTTCATGCGCTGCTTGTCGGTGCCACCAATGGCGACCTGCTGGATGCCCAGGACCTTGAACGGGCGTTGGGGATGGGTCATGATTACTCCTAATTTAATAGCTATCAGCGCTTACTGGATGCGCGGAGAAGGCCAAAAAATATTCAAAAAAAGGGGCACAAGGCCCCCGGGAATGGATCGCTGACGGGATAGCCAGGCCGATCACTGGAATTCCAGAATGATCTGGTCCACCGCCAGCGACTCGCCCTTGCCCGCCGTGATCTTGCCCACCACGCCGTCCTGTGCGGCAAAGAGGATGTTCTCCATCTTCATGGCCTCGATCACCGCCAGCTTTTCACCGGCCTGCACCTTCTGGCCGGGCTGCACCGCCACATCGACCAGCAGGCCGGGCATGGGCGAGAGCAGGAACTTGGACAGGTCCGGCGGTGCCTTGAACGGCATCAGCTTGTGCAGCTTGGCGCCCAGCGGCGACAGCACCAGCGTGTCGATCTGCGTGCCGTTGTGTGCAATGCGCAGCGCCAGCGGGTTCTTGCCCACGCCCCGCTCCACCTGGGCCGTGAAGCCCTGGCCGTTGCAGGAGCCCTGCACCCGGATCTGCCCCAGCGTGGCATTGCTACTGATCTGATAGCTGTTACCGCCCACCAGGATCGCGCTGGAGCCCGATTTGTCTTCAAAGTCGGACACCGTCACCTCGTGGTGCTGGTTCTGGCCTTCGGCGCCCAGCGCGACCACCACAAACTGCTCGCCCACCTTCACCTCGTGGCCCGCCAGCTGGCCGCTGATGCCGGAGGCGCGTGCACGGTAGCGTCGATTCATGAACGCGGCCAGCGCCACCAGGAACAGCGGGTCGGCGTGCGGCACGTCTTCGGCGTGGAAGCCCTTGCCGTAGTTTTCGGCGATGAAGCCGGTGTTGAAGTCGCCCGTCACGAACTTGGGGTGCGCCAGCAGCGCGGCCTGGAACGGGATGTTGCTGCTGATACCGCGAATCACAAAGCCGTTCAGCGCCGCGCGCATCTTGGCAATGGCATCCTTGCGGTCCGTGCCGTGCACGATGAGCTTGGCGATCATCGAGTCGTAGTACATGGGGATCTCGCCGCCCTCGTACACGCCCGTGTCCACCCGCACGCCCAATTTTTTGGTCGTATCGGACTGGAACATCGACTCCTCCGGCGGCTGAAAGCGCACTAGGCGGCCGGTGGACGGCAGGAAGTTGCGGAACGGGTCCTCGGCGTTGATGCGGCACTCAATGGCCCAGCCGTCGCGCTTCACATCGGCTTGCGTGAGGGGCAGCTTCTCGCCCGCCGCCACGCGGATCATCAGCTCCACCAGGTCCAGGCCGGTGATGCATTCCGTCACCGGGTGCTCCACCTGCAGGCGGGTGTTCATCTCCAAAAAGTAGAAATCCTGGTCCTTGCCGACCACAAACTCCACCGTGCCCGCGCTTTGGTACTTGACGGCCTTGGCCAGTTGCACCGCCTGCTCGCCCATGGCCTTGCGGGTGGCGTCGCTGATGAAGGGCGACGGCGCCTCTTCGATCACCTTCTGGTGGCGGCGCTGGATGGAGCACTCGCGCTCGTTCAGGTAGATCACGTTGCCGTGGCTATCGCCCAGCACCTGGATCTCGATGTGGCGCGGCTCCTGCACAAACTTCTCGATGAAGATGCGGTCGTCACCAAAGCTGTTGCGGGCCTCGTTCTGGCAGCTGGCAAAGCCTTCAAACGCTTCCTTGTCGTTGAACGCCACGCGCAAGCCCTTGCCGCCGCCACCGGCCGAGGCCTTGATCATCACGGGGTAGCCAATGCCCTTGGCGATCTCCACCGCCTGCTCGGGGCCCGCGATGGCGTCGTTGTAGCCAGGGATGGTGTTGACCTTGGCCTCGTTGGCCAGCTTCTTGGACGCGATCTTGTCGCCCATCGCCGCAATCGAGTGCGCCTTGGGGCCGATGAACGCAATGCCCTCGTCCTCGCAGCGTTTGGCGAAGGCTTCGTTCTCGGAGAGGAAGCCATAGCCGGGGTGCACGGCCTGCGCTCCGGTCTGTTTGCAGGCGGCAATGATCTTGTCGGCCAGCAGGTACGACTCGCGGCTGGGCGCGGCGCCAATGTGCACGGCCTCGTCAGCCAGTTTCACGTGGCGAGCTTCCCTGTCAGCGTCGGAGTAGACGGCGACGGTGGCGATGCCCATTTTCTTGGCCGTTGCAATCACCCTACACGCAATCTCGCCCCGGTTCGCAATCAGGATTTTGGTGAACATTCTCTTAACTCCTTAGGCTATGGGGTTGCGTGTAGCAGCCCGCTGCGCGGTCTGAGGCAGGCAATTTGTCGAAACGTCCGCTGCGCGGCCGTATTCGCCACGGTTGGCGATCAGGATTTTGGTGAACATAACAAGTTCCTCGAAACGGAATTCAAAAACCAGTGATGTGGGCTGCGGGGCAGCGTTCGCGCAGGCAGTCCACAAACCGTTGTTTCTCACGCGGCGACACAAGCACACTGCGAGCAGTGCCGTACTGAACACGAATGCGGTCCAGCGACAGCGCGGGCGATGACAGCCAGCTGCGAGACGGCGAGACCTCCCGCACCTCGCTCAAGGCGATACGCCAGCGAAACGGGCCGCTGCGGATGCGCAGCTCCTCGCCCGTCACGGTGTAGTTCGTAGCCAGCAGCAGCCAGATCGGTAGCACCAGCGTCACCAGGACGACGCCGGCCAGCACTGCCATCTCAGCGGTGGACGTGGAGAACAGCACCATCGGGGCCGCAATGCTCAAGCACGTGAAACCCGCAGCCACGGCAATGCCCGAGATCCAGGCATCCACCTTGGACACAAAGAATGCGCGTGGCACTGGCAACACGAAAGTCATGGCGCTTTCGCTCTGCGATCAGAGAGGAATGTTCCCGTGCTTGCGCCACGGGTTTTCCAGCTTCTTATCGCGCAGCATCACCAGCGACCGGCAAATGCGCTTGCGCGTCTCATGCGGCAGGATCACATCGTCAATAAACCCCCGTGCCCCCGCCACAAACGGGTTGGCAAAGCGTTCCTTGTATTCGGCCTCACGCGCGGCCAGCTTCACCGGGTCGTTCTTGTCTTCGCGGAAGATGATTTCCACCGCGCCCTTGGCGCCCATCACCGCGATCTCGGCGTTGGGCCAGGCCAGGTTCACGTCGCCGCGCAGGTGCTTGGAGCTCATCACGTCGTACGCACCGCCGTAGGCCTTGCGGGTGATGACGGTGATCTTGGGCACGGTGCACTCGGCATATGCGTACAGCAGCTTGGCTCCGTGTTTGATGATGCCGCCGTACTCCTGGCTGGTGCCGGGCATGAAGCCGGGCACGTCCACAAACGTGACCACCGGGATGTTGAACGCGTCGCAGAAGCGCACAAAACGCGCGGCCTTGATGGAACTCTTGATGTCCAGGCAGCCCGCCAGCACCAGCGGCTGGTTGGCCACGATGCCCACGGTCTGGCCTTCCATGCGGGCAAAGCCGATGAGGATGTTCTTGGCGTATTCGGGCTGCAGCTCGAAGAAATCCCCGTCGTCCACCGTCTTGAGGATCAGCTCCTTCATGTCGTAGGGCTTGTTGGGGTTCTCGGGCACCAGGGTGTCCAGGCTCAGGTCCATGCGGTCGGCCGGGTCGTTGCTGGGACGAACAGGAGCCTTCTCACGGTTATTGAGCGGCAGGTAGTTGTACAGGCGGCGCAGCATCATCAGCGCCTCCACGTCGTTCTCAAACGCCATGTCGGCCACACCGCTCTTGGTGGTGTGGGTCACGGCGCCGCCCAGTTCCTCGGCGGTGACTTCTTCGTGCGTCACGGTCTTCACGACCTCGGGGCCGGTGACGAACATGTACGAGCTGTCTTTCACCATGAAGATGAAGTCCGTCATGGCGGGCGAGTACACGGCGCCACCGGCGCTCGGGCCCATGATCATGCTGATCTGCGGAATCACGCCGCTGGCCAGCACGTTCTTCTGGAACACATCGGCATAGCCGCCGAGGGACGCCACGCCTTCCTGGATGCGGGCGCCGCCCGAGTCGTTGAGGCCGATGACCGGTGCGCCGACCTTCATGGCCTGGTCCATCACCTTGCAGATCTTCTCGGCATGGGTTTCGCTGAGTGCGCCGCCGAACACCGTGAAGTCCTGGCTGAACACGAACACCAGGCGGCCGTTGATCATGCCGTAGCCCGTCACCACACCGTCGCCGGGGATCTTGTTGTCCTCCATGCCAAAGTCGGTGCAGCGGTGCTCGACAAACATGTCCCATTCCTCGAACGTACCGTCGTCCAGCAGCAGCTCAATGCGCTCGCGCGCCGTGAGCTTGCCCTTGGCGTGCTGCGCATCAATGCGCTTTTGCCCGCCGCCCAGGCGTGCCAGCGCACGCTTTTTCTCCAGTTGATCCAGGATGTCTTGCATGGTCGTCCTTTGGTGAATGGGTTGGTGTCTACTATTTATTTGATAGCTGCTTGCGCTGAATGGGTGTGCGCTAGCAGTAGATTTCTTGCTGCAGTCGATGCCGCAATACGCCCGGCGGCCACATCGGCCTGCATCTGAGGCAGCAGCTCGCGCACCTGCAGGTGCTGGCGAAACGCGAGCTTGAGCCCTGCGTCGATGCGCTCCCACATCCACGCCAGCGCCTGCTTCTCGCGCCGCGTGGCTAGGCGGCCGTTGGCGGTTTGCAGCTGGCGGAACTGCGTGACGGCAGCCCAGAAGCTGCCCACGCCCTGCCCCAGCAGCGCGCTGATTTGCACTACTTTCGGGTGCCACAGCGTTTCGTCGTGGTGCGCGTTTTCCGGGTTGCCGTGCTGACTCAAGAGGCGCAGGCTCGATGTGATCTGCGCCTCGGCCCGTGTTGCGGCGTTCTTGTCGATGTCGGCCTTGTTGATGACCACCAGGTCCGCTATCTCCATCACGCCCTTCTTGATGGCCTGCAGGTCGTCGCCCGCGTTGGGCAGCTGCATGAGCACAAACATGTCCGTCATGCCTGCCACCGCAATCTCGCTCTGGCCCACGCCCACGGTTTCGACGATGACCACGTCGTAACCCGCCGCCTCGCAGACCAGCATGGCCTCGCGGGTCTTCTCTGCGACTCCGCCCAGCGTGCCGCTCGACGGGCTGGGGCGGATGTAGGCTTTTTCGTGCACCGACAGGTGTTCCATGCGCGTCTTGTCGCCCAGGATGGATCCGCCCGAGACGGTGCTGGAGGGGTCGATGGTGAGCACGGCCACGCGGTGGCTCTGGCCGATCAGGTAAAGGCCCAAGGCTTCGATGAAGGTGGATTTGCCCACGCCGGGTACACCGCTGATGCCGAGGCGGAAGGACTTTCCGGTGTGGGGGAGCAGTTGGGTGAGCAGCTCATCGGCCTGCGCGCGATGGTCTGCGCGTGTCGATTCGAGCAGTGTGATGGCTTTGGACATGGCACGGCGTTGAAGGGGGCCGGGTTGGCCCACCACTCCTTGGTAGAGGTTCATGGTGCAACCTCCGCCGTGCGTGCATCGAACCCCGGGCTCCAGCGGTACTCCAGATCGAACTCCTGCTCTTCCACCAGCCGGAAGCCATGGCGCAAGTAAAAGCGGTTGGCGTCGCTGCCGCGCAGCGCACCCAGCGTGATGTCCTGGCCCGCAGCCCGACCCTGTGCCTTGACCCATTCCAGCGCCCAGGCGCCCACACCCTGCCCCTGAGAAGCCGGGTGGATGTAGAGGTGATGCAAGCGCAGGCTGTTTGATCCTGCGTGCGGAATGAGCGTGAGGTAGCCCACACGCTCGCCACTGATGAGGATGTGCCGCATGCACGCAGGCTCGAACGCGCAGCGCAAGCGCTCCCGCACGCGCACCGGGTCAAAACGGCCCAGGCGCTCCAGGCTTTCGCGCAGGGCTTCGGCGCGAAGATCGGCCATGGGCTCGAAGTCCCCGGCGGCGACGCTGCCCAAGCTCAACATGGACGACTCCACCAGACTCACGCAGCCACAGCCTTGCGAATCTGTTCCAGCACATCCTTGGCGCTGGCCGGAATCGGTGTTCCAGGGCCATACACGCCCTTCACGCCCGCTTCGTACAGGTGCTCATAGTCCTGCGCCGGGATCACCCCGCCCACAAACACGATGATGTCGTCGGCGCCCTGGTCCTTGAGCGACTGGATGATGGCGGGCACCAGCGTCTTGTGGCCTGCGGCCAGGGTGCTTACGCCCACCGCGTGCACGTCGTTTTCAATCGCCTGGCGCGCGCACTCCTCGGGGGTCTGGAACAGCGGGCCCATGTCCACGTCAAAGCCCAAGTCGGCAAATGCAGTGGCCACCACCTTGGCGCCCCGGTCGTGCCCATCCTGGCCCAGCTTGGCAATCATCACCCGCGGGCGGCGGCCTTGTTCTTCGGCAAAGGCGTTGATTTCGGTCTTGAGTTTGTCCCAGCCTTCGGCCGAGTCATAGGCTGCTGCGTACACACCGGTCACCTTTTGTGTATCGGCGCGGTGGCGCCCAAAAACCTTCTCCAGAGCGTCCGACACCTCGCCCACCGTGGCGCGCAGGCGCACGGCTTTGATCGACAGGTCCAGCAGGTTGCCTTCGCCGCTTTCTGCTGCAGAAGTGAGAGCATCCAAGGCTTGCTGGACGCGCGCAGAGTCGCGTTTTTCTCGAATATTCTTGAGGCGCTCAATCTGGCCGTCGCGCACCTTCATGTTGTCGATCTGCAGGATGTCGACCGGGTCTTCCTTGGCCAGTTTGTATTTGTTGACGCCCACGATCACATCCTTGCCGCTGTCGATGCGCGCCTGCTTTTCAGCCGCAGCGGCCTCGATCTTGAGCTTGGCCCAGCCGCTGTCCACGGCCTGGGTCATGCCGCCCATGGCCTCGACCTCTTCAATGATCTTCCAGGCGGCATCCATCATGTCTTGCGTCAGCTTCTCCATCATGTAGCTGCCGGCCCAGGGGTCAATCACGTTGGTGATGTGGGTCTCTTCCTGGATGATGAGCTGCGTGTTGCGCGCGATCCGGGCGGAAAACTCGGTGGGCAGCGCGATGGCTTCGTCCAGCGCGTTGGTGTGCAGGGATTGCGTGCCGCCAAACACGGCCGCCATGGCCTCGATGGTGGTGCGCACCACGTTGTTGTACGGGTCTTGCTCGGTGAGCGACCAGCCCGAGGTCTGGCAATGTGTGCGCAGCATCAGGCTCTTGGGGTTCTTGGCGCCAGTCTCCTTCATGATGCGACACCACAGCAGACGCGCCGCGCGCATCTTGGCGACTTCGAGGTAGAAGTTCATGCCGATGGCCCAGAAGAAGCTCAGACGTCCGGCGAACTCGTCCACGTCCAGGCCCGAGGCCATGGCGGTCTTCACGTATTCCTTGCCATCAGCCAGCGTGAAAGCGAGTTCGAGCGCCTGGTTGGCCCCGGCTTCCTGCATGTGGTACCCCGAGATCGAGATCGAGTTGAACTTGGGCATGTTCTTGGCCGTGTAGCCAATGATGTCGCCGATGATGCGCATCGAGGGCTTGGGCGGGTAGATGTAGGTGTTGCGCACCATGAACTCTTTCAGAATGTCGTTCTGAATGGTTCCGCTGAGCTTGTCTTGCGAGACGCCCTGCTCTTCAGCCGCCACCACATAGCCTGCCAGCACGGGCAGCACCGCGCCGTTCATGGTCATCGACACGCTGACCTTGTCGAGCGGGATCTGGTCGAACAGGATCTTCATGTCCTCGACCGAATCGATCGCCACCCCCGCCTTGCCTACATCGCCGGTCACGCGGGGGTGGTCGCTGTCATAACCCCGGTGGGTGGCCAGGTCAAAAGCCACCGACACACCCTGCCCACCTGCAGCCAGGGCCTTGCGGTAGAACGCGTTGGACTCTTCCGCAGTCGAAAAGCCAGCGTATTGGCGAATCGTCCAGGGCCGCACCGCGTACATCGTGGCCTGGGGGCCGCGCAGGTAGGGCTCGAAACCAGGCAAGGTGTTGGCGTACGGCAGGCTGGCCGTGTCTTCGGCTGTGTACAGCGGCTTGACGGTGATGCCGTCGGGCGTCACCCAGTTCAGCGCGCTCACATCGCCACCCGGCGCGGACTTGGCGGCAGCCTTGGCCCAGGCCTCCAGCGATGCGGCTGTGAACTCAGGGGCGTTGTTGGTGGGTTTGTCACTCATGGCGAAAGCTACTCCGAAGATGGCATGGGGGCGTCCAACACAGCGCACAGGCGGTAACCGCACGGGTGCTGTGATGTGGCGGCGAGTTTACATCATTCATAATTATTGATTCAAAATATTCCTCGCAGCTTACAATCCGCCCATGTCTGCCCTCACCCTCACGCCCCGCGCCCTGTACGAAGAAGTCGCCGAGCAATTGCGCCAGCGCATCTTCCGCCGCGAGCTGGAGCCCGGCAGCTGGATTGACGAATTGAAGATTGCCGAAGAATTCGGCATCAGCCGCACCCCCCTGCGCGAGGCGCTCAAGGTGCTGGCCGCCGAAGGCCTGGTCACGATGAAGGTGCGCCGTGGCGCCTATGTGACGGAGATGAGCGAAAAAGACCTGCGCGACGTGTACCACCTGCTCAGCCTGCTGGAGAGCGACGCCGCAGGCGTGGTGGCCGAACGCGCAACCGACACGCAGCTAAAGACGCTGCAAGACTTGCACGCCGAGCTGGAAGCCGCCGTGGCTGATCGCGAAAAATTCTTCGCCGTCAACGAACGCTTTCACATGTGCTTGCTGGAGATGGCCGACAACCGCTGGCGCAGCCAGATGGTGGCCGACCTGCGCAAGGTCATGAAGCTCAACCGGCACAACTCGTTGTTCAAGCAGGGGCGCATCGAAGATTCGCTGGGCGAACACCGCGCCATCCTGGCCGCCATGGTGGCGCGCGATGCCAAGGGCACGGTGAAGGCCATGCAGGCGCATTTTGCGCAGGGGCTGGAAGCGGCGACCTGATTCTCAGTACCGGATCAGGCCGCTAGCCCGACGCCAGATCCCGTGGAACTCGACTCCATCGCCCTCTCAGAAGCGATCTCAACCCGGTTGCGCCCGGCCGCCTTGGCCGCATAAAGCGCCTCATCCGCGCGGCGCAGCAAGCTGTCGAAGTGGGTGTCGTCGGTACGAAGCACCGCCAGGCCGATCGACACCGTCAACGGCAACACCAGGTCACCCGCCGTGAACGGCGTCTGGGCGACTGCCTGGCGCAACCGCTCGCCAGCGGCCTGAGCGTCATGCAGCTGCAGGTTGTCGAACAGCACCACAAACTCCTCCCCACCTTGCCGTGCTGGCAACTCGGCCCCCCGACAGGCCGACTGCAGCCGCCCTGCCACATGCTTGAGGGCCACATCGCCCATCTCGTGGCCATGCTCGTCGTTGATGCGTTTGAAGTGGTCAATGTCCACAATCGCCAGTCCAAAACCACCGGACGCCGCGCTGGTGCGGGCCTGCTCGAAACGCTTCAGCCCCATCTCCACCAGCGTGCGGCGGTTAGGCAGGCCGGTCAGGTAGTCGGTGGAGGCCGCGCGCTCCCACTGTCGGCGGATGCGCTCAGAGCACATCAACAAGAACGCGGTGGTGCCGATCACGGGCAAAGTGGCGGCCACCATGGGGGTGGCAATGTTCATCCAGGCGCCCGCCCCCAGCACATTAAAGGCCGGATTCACCCCGATCACCACAAAATAGCCCGCGCGAAACAGCACAAACAAGGCGACGGCTGTGAACAGGCCCGCCATCACGCGCCGACTGCGGGCACCGTCGCGGCGCTCCTGTGAAACCAGCACCACAATGCAGGCCACCATCAGCACCGACCAGACCACCGACACCGTCAGGATGCGCCCCCCGACATCGGCCGCGCCCAGGGTCAGCCAGAAGACGGCCGCTGTACCCAGCACCGCAGGCACCATGACCCACAGCTGGTCTTTGAGTCCGTAGAACTGCCGCAAAGCGCGCAGATACCCGGTAAACCCGAACATCACAAGCGCATTGGCCAGGGCCAAGGTATAGGCAGGCGGGTTGAGCCCCTGCGCGGCAAACAGGATGGAGCCCCCTGCAAACAGCAGCGTGGCAATGCGCCAGCTGGCCGCAGCAGGCCGCATGGGCAAAGGCAGATCCTTGTGCATCAGCCCAAGAACGCCACCGTTTGCCAGCATCATGAGTGTGGCAATGAAAAAGATGGTGACGGGGTCCATGGGTGTTGCAGGTGCGGCGTTCGCGTGGCTGTGGAATGGCGCCCATTGTGCCCACGGTGCCCATGGCGCCGGCAGCCTTCGGCGAGCCATGTGGCAGCCACCCGAAGTGCCCGCCTCGGCATTCCATCTTTCGGAATGCACCATTTCTCACAAAGCAGGCCACCGGATGGCGCCCCAGGCACCTGCGCTGGCTATGATCCTCGGGTTTGCCCTGATCCGGGCCACATTCTCCCGGCAACGCGCTCCAGAACGAGCGCGCGCCCGACTGAAAGCCCCGCTGCGGGCCCCTTTCGCCAGCCAGATGACCTCCGCCACGACCCCCACCCGAATTTCCGACGTTCAGACACTGCCCCAACTGCTGGCTTTCCGGGTGGGTCAGACGCCCCAGGCCGAGGCCTTCCGCGCCTACGACACGGCCAGCCAGTCCTGGCAAAGCCTGAACTGGGCGCAGGCTGCAGATCGCATCGCTACCTGGACCCAGGCTCTGGCGGCCCTGCAGCTGCCCCCGGCCGCCCGCGTGGCCATCCTGCTACCCAACGGCCTGCACGCCATGTGCGCCGACCAGGCCACACTGGCCACGGGCTGCGTGCCGGTGCCCCTGCACGCCATCGACAACCCCGGCAGCATTGCCTACATCCTGGCGGACTGCGAGGCCTCGATGCTCATCGTGGGCCAGGCCGAGCAGTGGGAAAAGATCCGCGCCGTGGGCACGCCGTTCCCGGCCCTGCGGGCGGTGGTGATCACCGATGACGACACTTCAACCTTCGCGCCCACCGCCGCTTCGGTCGATGGCCCCGCCGTGGGCTCGCTGGCGCAGTGGCTGGCGGGGGCCGGGGCAGCAGCGGCCCCCACACCTCCGGGGGCAGACGACCTGGCGGCCATCGTCTACACCTCGGGCACCACGGGCAAGCCCAAGGGCGTGATGCTCACGCACCGCAACGTGGTCAGCGATGTGAAGGCGGTGCTCGACCGCATCGCCCCCACAGTGGACGACGTGTTCCTGTCGTTCCTGCCGCTGTCGCACACGTTCGAGCGCACAGGCGGCTACTACCTGCCGATTGCGGCGGGCAGCTGCGTGGCCTATGCGCGCTCGGTGGCGCAACTGGCCGAGGACCTGAAGACCGTGCGACCCACCGTGCTGGTGTCTGTGCCCCGCATTTACGAGCGCATCCACGCCAAGCTGCTCGAAAAACTCTCGCCCACGCCCTGGAAGATGCAGCTGTATGAGGCCGCGCAAAACAAGGGGTGGGCCCGCTTTTGTGCCGCCCAAGGCCTGCCCGCCCCGGCAGCCAGCGAAGGCCAGGCCGCAGGCTGGATGGCCGCCCTGCCCTGGCCCCTGCTGCAGGCGCTGGTGGCCAAGCCTTTGCTGGCCCAGTTTGGCGGCCGTGTGCGGGTGGCGGTGAGCGGCGGCGCGCCGCTGTCGCCCACCATTGCCAAGTGTTTTCTGGGCCTGGGCCTGCCGCTCGTGCAGGGCTACGGCATGACCGAGACTGCGCCTGTGGTGTCGGTGAACTCGCTGGACGACAACGATCCTGCCTGCGTGGGCAAGGCCCTGCCCGGTGTAGAGGTGCGCATTGGCGAAAACCGCGAACTGCAGGTGCGCGGCCCCATCGTGATGAAGGGCTACTGGAAGCGGCCGGAAGACACCGCGCGCATCCTGAGCCCCGACGGCTGGCTGGGCACCGGCGACCAGGCCGAGATCGTGAACGGCCGTATCTACATCAAGGGCCGCATCAAGGAGATCATCGTCACCTCCACCGGCGAAAAGGTGCCCCCGGGCGACCTGGAACTGGCCATGCTGGCCGACCCGCTGCTGGAGCAGACTTTTGTGGTGGGCGAGAACCGCCCCTTCATCGCTTGCGTGGCCGTGCTCAAGGCCGATGAGTGGCAGCGCCTGGCGGCCGACCTGGGCCTGCCTGCGCAGGATGCGGCTAGCCTGAACCACCCCAGCGTGCACCGCGCGGTGCTGGCGCGCATCGAGAAGAACACCGCCAGCTTCGCCCGCTATGCCGTGCCACGCGCCGTGCACTGCACCCTGGGGCCGTGGACCATTGAAAACACCTTCATGACGCCCACGCTCAAACTCAAGCGCAACAACCTGATGGCGCACTTTGCGGACGCGATCGAGGGGATGTACCAGAAGCCGGGCGGGCGCTGAGCGTCTGGCAGCACCGCGTCAGGCCAGCAGCACTCCTGCAGCGGTTTTGAGACGAAAAATGCCCCATGGCCGTAGGAATTGCAGTTTTTGAATTCATATGGCTAATCGGCTTCATGCGATTTTTTCCAGCGCCTGCGCCCCCTCCCCCGCATACGCCACCCCAAACCGGTTCGCCAGAAAATCCGCCAGCCGCACCGCCTCCTGCCCCACAAAACCCTGCTGCGGCAGCTGCCCTTGGGCCACAAGGTCGAGTGCCGTGCAGATGCCCGCCGCCGTGGTGAGCTGGATCGCGCTGAGCCGGTGCCCTGCCAGCTCGGTGCCCACGATGCGGGCCGAGTACGACTCCTGCACCAGCCGCCCGCCGCGTTGGCCTGCTGCGGTGGCAAAGATCACGATCACGTCCTGGTCGGTGGTGGGGATGGCGCTCTCCAGGATGTCCTTGAGCAGGTCGCGCCGGTCGCGCAGGCGCAGGTCGTTGAGCAGCAGTTTCAGGATGGCGTTGTGCCCCGGGTAGCGGATGGACTGGTAGTCCACCTGCCGCGCCCGGCCCGCCAGCGTCTCGGTGAGCGTGCCCAGGCCGCCCGAGGTGTTGAAGGCTTCGTATTCCACACCATCGAGCGCAAAGGTCTCCAGCCCTTCCAGCGCTGGCACCGTGGTGCGCACGCGGTCCACAATGGCCTCGCAGGGGTTGCAGTATTCGTTGATGAGGCCTTCGGTGCTCCAGGTCAGGTTGTAGCGCAGGGCACCCTGGGGGTAGCGGGGCAGCGCGCCCACGCGCATGCGCAGGGTGTGCAGGGTGTCGAAACGCCGGGCCAGGTCGTTGCCCACGATGCCGATGAAACCCGGCGCCAGCCCACACTGGGGCATGAGCACGCTGCGGGCGTTGGTGGCCAGTGCGCGGATGGCCTGGGTGCTGGCCACGTCTTCTGTCAGGTCGAAGTAGTGCACGCCTGCTGCAGCACACAAGGTCGCCACGGGGACTGCGCGATGGAACGGCAGCGCATTGAGCACAGCAAAACGTCCGCCGATGGCGGCTTGCAGGCTGGTGTCGTCGCCCACCAGGCGGGTCGCCACGCCCAAAGCCGCCACCTCGGCCAGGCGGGCCGGGTCGCGGTCGGCCACCAGGATCTCGTAGTCACCGGCCTGCTGCAACAAGAGCGCCATGGCAAAGCCAATGTGGCCGGCACCCAGGATGGTGATGGCGTGGCGTGTGGAAGTGGCGGTCATGGCAGTGCTCCTGGTGTGTGCTGGCGGCCGGGCCGCAGCGGTGGTGAAAGATGCCTTGATGCTAGGCAAGGGCACTGTCAATGTGTAGCTACCAGAGCGTCGAAAAATTGCTTCAGTAACGTCATAGCGGCGAATATCATGGCCGCTATGACTTTTAAGCCCACCACCTCCACCTCCGCGCCCACGCTGGACGCCACCGACCGCCAGTTGCTGAGCCTGCTGCAGGCCAACGCGCGCGAAGGCACGGCGCAGCTCGCCCGCAAGCTGGGGCTGGCGCGCACCACCGTGGTGGCACGCATTGCGCGGCTGGAGCGTTCGGGCGTGGTGGCGGGTTACGGTGTGCGGCTGGGGGCGCGGCTTGATGCCACTACGGTGCGGGCCTGGTGCAGCATCAGCGTGCTGCCCAAGGCCGCGCCCGCTGTGCTGCGTGCGCTGGAGGCGATGGCCGAGGTCGAAGAAGTGTCGGCCGTGAGCGGGCCGTTTGACTACCTGGTGTTCTTGCGCTGCACAAGCCACGAGCAGCTCGACACCCTGCTTGACCGCGTGGGCCAGCTCGACGGGGTGCACCAGACGCAGACCAGCATCGTGCTCAGCCGCAAGATCGACCGTCGCAGCGTGGGTGCTTTACTACTATTTTGATAGCTTAAAACGCATACTGGATGAGCGAAAAATCCATTTTTTACTGGAATTTTCCGGCTCAGGCCTCAAACTGCGTCGGGTTCTTGCCCTGGATGGGCGCATAAAACGCCTTGATGGCCGCCATGTCGCGCTCCACGTCGCCCGTGGGCTCGAACACCGGGCCCAGGCCGCCGACCTTGCGGCCGTAGTCCACAAAGGCCAGCACGATGGGCACGCCCGCCTGCTGGGCGATGAAATAAAAGCCTGTCTTCCAATGCCGCGTTTTGCCGCGCGTGCCCTCGGGCGGCACGATGAGCTGCATGGGGCCTTCTGCATCCCGCATGGCCTGGGCCGAGCTGGCGACCAGGTTGTTGGCCTGGCTTCGGTCCACCGGGATGCCGCCCAGCCAGCGCATCACCCCGCCAAACGGCGCCTTGAACAGGCTGTGTTTGCCCATCCAATACACCCGCAGGCGCAGCGAGAACGCCAGCATCAATGTGTACGGCAGGTCCCAGTTGCTGGTGTGGGGCGCGGCGATCAGCACGCTTTTGGCGGCATGGGCGGGCAAGGCGCCTTCGACCTTCCAGCCGGTGATGCGCAGGGTGAAGCGGGAAAAAGCGCGCAGGAGCGTGTTGACAACCGGCGTGTCAAAAATGGTGTGGTGCATGGGAGGGCGGGTGACGAAACAAGGCCCACAGGCGGGGCCCAGGCGCTGCGCCGGGCGCCGCGCAGGCATCAAAAGCGCCGCAATTGTCGCCGATGGCCCCCATGCCCCGCCTTGATGCAAGGCAATGCGCACCCGGGGCAGTGGCCATTCAGGGGAATGAAAACTCTCATTTTGATAGCACCTTGGGCACAACAGATTTGCGGTAGAGACCGATTTGGAGCAAAGCCACACGCTGGCGCCGGACGGGAGCGCAATGGGATAATCGCGGCCAATCCGACCTCAGCGGCCTCGCTGCGGACCTCTACAGCCCCTCCCCGCCTTCCGTTTTTTTCCCGTGGAACCCACCCTGAGCCCCTGGCGCATGTCCATCGCCCCCATGATGGACTGGACCGACCGCCACTGCCGTTACTTTCACCGGCTGCTGACCCGCCAGACCCTGCTGTACACCGAGATGGTGAACGCGGGCGCCATCATCCATGGCGGCACCGAGCGGCACCTGCGCTTCAACGCCGAAGAACACCCCGTGGCCTTGCAGCTGGGCGGCAACGAGCCCGACAAGCTGGCCCAGGCCGCGCGGCTGGGTGAGCAATGGGGCTATGACGAGATCAACCTCAACTGCGGCTGCCCCAGCGACCGGGTGCAACGCGGCGCCTTTGGCGCGAGCCTCATGAAAGCGCCCCAGCTGGTGGCCGACTGCGTGAAGGCCATGAGGGACGTGGTCAGCGTGCCCGTCACCGTCAAGCACCGCATCGGCATCGACAAGGTGGAGGATTACGGCTTTGTGCGCGACTTCATCGGCACCGTGGCCGAGGCGGGCTGCACGGTCTTCATCGTGCACGCGCGCAACGCCTGGCTGCAGGGCCTCTCCCCAAAGGAAAACCGCGACGTCCCGCCCCTGCGCTACGAGGTGGTGCACCGCCTCAAGGCCGAGTTTCCGCAGTTCACGATTGCCATCAACGGCGGCATCCAGACCGATGACGTGGTGCTGGAGCAGCTCGACCACCTGGACGGCGTGATGATTGGCCGCGAGGCGTACCACAACCCCTGGTGGCTGGCCCGCTGGGACCAGCTCTACTACAGCGACGCCCCCTGCCCCCTGACCCGCGAAGAGGTCGAGCTGGCCATGGTCGAGTACATGGAGCGCGAGGCCGCACAGCATGGCACGCCCTGGCCCCACATCGCCCGCCACATGCTGGGCCTGCGCCACAGCCTGCCCGGCGCCCGCATCTGGCGCCAGGTGTGGAGCAACCATTTGCTCAAGGACAGGCCCGCACGCGCGGTGCATGCGCTGGCGATGGAGACCTATGGCACCTTTGCCTATGGGCACCCGGCCGAGCCAGGCGCCGAGGCCGGATAGAGGCAGGCGCAGCCTGCGGCGCTACACCTGCCGCGCCAGCCAAACCGCCAGCGGCTCGGGCCGGCCGAACAGGTAGCCCTGCAGGCATTCGCACTGGTTCTGTACCAGAAAATCAGCCTGAGCGCGGGTTTCCACGCCTTCGGCCACCACGCGCAGGTTCAGATGGCTGGCCACCGAGAGGATGGACTGCACGATGGCGGTGTCGCTCGGGTCGTCGGGCGTGTCCTGCACAAAACTCTTGTCGATCTTGAGTTCAAACAGCGGCAGGCGCTTGAGGTACGCCAGGCTGGAATAGCCCGTGCCGAAGTCGTCGATGGAGAACCGCACGCCCAGGCCCACGATTTCGGTCATGCGGGCGATGGTGTCGTCCAGGTCTTCGATGAGCAGGCTTTCCGTCACCTCCAGGATCAGGTTGCCGGGATGGGCCCCGGTGTGGGCCAGCACATGGCGCACGCGCTCGACAAAATCATCCTGCCGAAACTGCCGCTGGCTCACGTTGACCGACAGCGACAGCTCCCGCCCCGCCGCCTGCAGGCGCGCCAGGGTTTCGCAGGCCTGCTGGATCATCCAGTCGCCCATGCGCAGGATGAGGCCCGAGGCCTCGGCAATGGGGATGACGCGGCTGGGTGGCACGTTGCCGCGCACAGGGTGGGTCCAGCGCATCAGCAGCTCTCCGCCCACCACAGTGCCCGTGGCGTCCACCTGGCTTTGCACAAAGGCGGCCAGTTGCCCTTCGGCCTGGGCCTTTTTCAGGTCCTGCTCCAGCGCCAGACGCTCCTGCACGTCGGCCTGCATGGCGGCTTCATAAAAGCGGATGCGGTTGCGGCCCAGGTCCTTGGCGCGGTACATGGCGGTGTCGGCCTCGCGCAGCAGGTCTTCCACACCCTCGCCGCGCTTGGGGAACAGCGTGATGCCGATGCTGCCCGTGGTGCTGTAGAGGTGGGTGGCAATGGTGTAGGGCGCCTCCAGCACCGCACGGATCTCCTCGGCCACCAGCAGGGCCGCGCGCCCGGCCGAATCCATGTCGGAGGCCACGTTGTGCACCAGCACCACAAACTCGTCGCCGCCCAGCCGGGCCACGGTGTCGCCCGGGCGCAGCTGCTGCGTAATGCGCTGGGCCACCTGCATCAGCAGCGCATCGCCCACGGTGTGGCCGCGCGCGTCGTTGATTTGCTTGAAGTTGTCGAGGTCAATATAGAGCACCGCTCCCACCTGCGCGGCGTTGAGGGCGCGGTGCAGGGCATGCTCCATGCGGTCGAGCAGCATGCGTCGGTTGGGCAGGCCAGTAAGGCCGTCGAAGTACGCCAGCTGGTGCGAGCGCGCCTCGGCCCGCTTGCGCTCGGTGATGTCGCGCGACAGGGCGATGAACCGGGCTTCGTCGCCGGGCATGGCGGCGTCCTTGCGGGCGATGGACAGCTCGAACCAGTGGGTGGTGCCGCCCAGCTCCAGCCGGTACTGGTGGCCTGCCGAGTATCCCGTGTGGTGTGCGGCCTCCAGCGCGGCATGGCAGCCCGCCGCGGCTTCGGGCGGCACCACTTCGCTCATCAAACGCCCCAGAAACATCTCGGGCGGCAAGGCCAACAGGTCTGACCGCGCCGAGCGGTAGTGGTAAATACGGCCGTCCAGCCCCAGTTCGAACAGCAGGTCGGGGATGGCGTTGAGCGTGCTTTCCAGGTCATCGCGCGTGGCGCGCAGCTCGGCGGTCATGCCATGCGCCAGCGCCACGGCACGCTCGCGCCCGGTGGCCAGCAGCCAGGTCAACCAGGATAAAAGCAGGCCCAGGGTCACGCCCACCGCTGCAATCATGTAGTGGCTGTCCTCCCGATGGCGCAGGGAAAAGCTGGGCGTGGGCTGCATCTGCAGCGTCCACATGCGCCCGCCAATTTGCAGTGTGCGTAGCGCCTGACGCGCGGGCGCAACCCCCTGTCGCCCCCGGGGGCCATCGGCGCCTTATCAACCGATGGCCCGTAAAGACGCAGCCCGCCCAGTTTGGCCACGCCGTCGTAGAGGGTGATCTCAATGTCCGGGTCCAGCTCACGCCCCATTCCGGCGATGACGTCGCCCGCCCGGAACGGGGCCGAAACCCAGCCGACCAGCCCCACCCGGCGCGCCAGCTGCGTGCTTGTGTCTGCCTGCGGGGCGTAAATGGGCAGGTACATCACCACCCCGGGCTGCGCGGCCGTTGTGGAGGTGTCGTTTTGCAACAGGGTGAGCGGTGCGCTGAGCGCCAGCTCACCACTGTCCCTAGCCCGCTCCAGCGCCTCGCGCGCGGCTGGAATGGTCAGAGTGTCAAATCCCAGCGCGCGCACGTTGTCGCCCCGCAGCGGCTCGATGTGCGTGATGGGGGCATATGCAGTGCGCACCCCAGCGGGGAGGACGCTGTAGTGGGGAAACCCGCGCCGACGCATGTCGGCAATGTGCAGGTCCAGTTGTGGCTCAAACAGGTGAAGTATCAAAGACACCCCCTGCAGGCCGGGCCGGGTCTCCTGCAGCTGCAGGGCCTCCACGTAGGTCTTGAACTCCTCTCGGTCGATCCGCTCGGAGCCCTCGAAGTACCCTTTCACGCCGCGCAGCACCACTTCATACGTGGCCATCCGGTCTTTGAGGTTGTAGGCCACCTGGTCGGCCGCGACCTCAAAATTCAGAGCGTTCTTGGCCTGGACATTGTCTTCCTCGCCCTGCCAGTAGAGATAGGACAGACCCAGTGCAAACATGCCCACCAGCGGAGGCAGAACCAGGGGCACCCAGCGCCGCCTTGTGGTGGCGTTGGCGCTGGACATATCCTCCTGCACGCCTGCGGCGGTGGTATCGTCGTCGGCAGAGACTGGAGGGTGAGAGAGGGGCATGGAAAGGCACCAAGGCGTGCACCATTATGGGCCTGTGTTCAGCGCCGCCAAGTGCAGTTTGGCAGCTTGTGCAAGCGCTGCGCCGCCAGGCTTTCCCCTGTTTTTTGCCCGGTCCTGCGCCAGCAACTCGGCATTCCTCGGTGGTTTGTTTTCAATTCGGCGCGTTCTGCGCACTCCACACATGGCATCACTTGACTTTGACCTGGAAGAATCACAGTTCCGCACTTACTACGCGCAGCAGGCCACGGCGCTGCGGGACGCGTGCACGGCCATCACCAGCCTGGTGGCAGCTGCGGTGGCGCAGGCAGGGGGCATCGACATCGCCAAGGTGGAAGGCCGCGTGAAGGATGCCGATGAGTGCATCCGCAAATTTGTGCGCAAGTACCGCCCGGCGCTGGAAGAAAGCAACACGCCCTATGACATCCAGAGCTACATCTCCGACCTGATCGGGGTGCGGGTGGTGTGCCTGTATGGGGACGAGTTGGAGAAGGTGGCGCAGATCATGCGTGCCCGTTTTGCGGTGATTGACGTCACGGACAAGGTCGCGGCCGTGGAGAGCACCGAGGCATCGTTTGGCTACAAGGGCCTGCACCTGGACCTGCGCCTGGGCGCCGCAGAGCGCAACCTGCCGGAACATGCGGCCTACGCCCACTGGGCGTTCGAGCTGCAGGTGCGCACCATCATCCAGGACTCCTGGAGCGTGCTGGACCACAAGATCAAGTACAAGAAATCCATCCCGCAGCAGCTCAAGCGGCGCATCAATGTGTTGTCAGCCCTGTTCGAGCTGGCCGACCGGGAGTTCCTCCAGATCCGCGACGCCACGGCGGCCGAGCTGCTGCAAGCTCCCGACGAGACCGCGGACCCCGCGCCGGATACCCCCGCCGACGCGTTGGCCCCGCACAAGGCGGCGGGTGGCAGCAGCGAGCTGAACGCCTTCACCTTCCTCAAGATCGCCACCCATTTCTTCAAGGACTTCGAGTTCGAGCCCTCCAAGGTCGATGGGTTTGTGGACGACATCCAGGCCTGGTCGCCGCGCATGACACGCGCACGCTTCAACACCCTGATGCGCGAAACCATCGGCGTGGTCAAGCGCTACAAGCAGCACTTCGAGGAGCAGAACCCCCAGGGCAGTTTCAACCCTTATACGGTGATACGGCACTGCCTGTACCTGAGCAACAAGACCGCGTTCCGCCCGGCGCTGCGCAATTCGGCGCGCGAGGCGTTCGAGGCCTGGCTGATCGACAACGCCGACCCCCGGCCGCATTGACCAGTTTGGGGAGGCGCCACAGGCCGGGCAGCCGGAGGCCCTGCATGTCGCATAGGCGACTTGGCATTGGTGGTTTTACTCCATGCGCTTGTTACCAAGTGCTGCTATATTGCACTGCAACAAATCGGAGTTTCGCCCCATGCTGTATCACATTTACGAAACCCAGCGCTCCCTGATGGAGCCCTTTACAGACTTTGCGCAGGCGGCTTCCAAGTTGTTCAGCAACCCGGTGTCGCCCTTGAGCCAGACCTCGGCAGCCCAGCGCATGGCAGCGGGTTACGACCTGCTCTACCGCCTGGGCAAGGATTACGAGAAGCCCGCGTTCGACATCCACACCGTGGACGTGAACGGCATCGGTGTCGCCATCCATGAGCGCATCGAAGTCAACAAGCCTTTTTGCGAGCTGCGCCGCTTCAAGCGCTTTTCGGACGATCCCGCCACGCTTACCAAGCTCAAGGGCCAGCCTGTGGTGCTGATCGTGGCGCCCCTGTCGGGCCACTATGCCACCTTGCTGCGCGACACCGTGCGCACCATGCTCAAGGACCACAAGGTCTACATCACCGACTGGAAAAACGCCCGCCTGGTGCCACTGTCCGAGGGGGAATTCCACCTCGACGACTACGTGAACTATGTGCAGGAGTTCATCCGCCACCTGCAGGGCCAGTACGGCAACTGCCATGTGATCAGCGTGTGCCAGCCCACCGTGCCAGTGCTGGCTGCCGTGTCGCTGATGGCCAGCCGGGGCGAGAAGACGCCGCTGACCATGACCATGATGGGTGGCCCCATCGACGCCCGCAAGTCACCCACCTCGGTGAACAACCTGGCCACGAACCGCAGCTACGAGTGGTTCGAGAACAACGTCATCTACCGCGTGCCCGACAAGTTCCCTGGCGCTGGCCGCCGCGTGTACCCGGGCTTCCTGCAATACACGGGTTTTGTTGCGATGAACCCCGATCGTCACGCAAACAGCCACTACGACTATTTCAAGGACCTGATCAAGGGCGACGACGCCAGCGCCGAAGCCCACCGCAAGTTCTACGACGAGTACAACGCTGTGCTGGACATGGACGCGGACTACTACCTGGAAACCATCCAGACCGTGTTCCAGGACTACAAGCTGGTCAACGGCACCTGGGATGTGCGCTCGCCCACCGGCAAGATCGAGCGTGTGCGCCCGCAGGACATCACCACCACCGCCCTCTTCACTGTGGAAGGAGAGCTGGACGACATCTCCGGCTCTGGCCAGACCGAAGCGGCCCACGACCTGTGCAGCGGCATCGTGCGCAAGGAACAGCGCCACCTGGAAGCCAAGGGCGCAGGCCACTACGGCATCTTCAGCGGCCGCCGCTGGCGCGATCTGGTGTACCCCAAGGTGCGCGCGTTCATTCTGGAACACGAACTGCCCCGCGCCCAGGCGGCTCCATTGGCTGCCGCACCCGTGGCAAAGGCAGCGACGCCTGCTGCGGCGGTTGCAGCGCCCTCCGTCAAACCCAAGGCCGCCCCTCAGCCCAAGCCCGCAGCAAAGGCGGCTCAGGCAGCCAAGGCAGCCCCTTCGGCCCCGCGTGCCCGCACAGCAGCGACCGCCAAAACCACCGCGCCCGCCACCACCGTGGCCACACGCTGGGTCAAGACAGAGGGTGCTATACAGCCGACCGGTGCAGCAGAGCAGGCGCCCGCCGACCTCGGCGCGGCCAAGGCCACGGCGGTCACGGCAGCCCCTGCGCGCAGCGCCAGCCGCAGCAGCAAGGCGCGCAAGGCTTGATCCGCCAGCCGGAAGCCCTGCCCGCCTACGCTGCCCCGATGGACCTTGCAGCGCGGATTGACGCCGAGCTGCCCCAGACGCAGTGCACACGCTGCGGCTACCCCGACTGCGCCACCTATGCGCAGGCCATAGCCAGCGGCGAGGCCGCCATCAACCAGTGCCCACCCGGTGGCGCCGAGGGTGTGGCGCGCCTGGCGGCCATCACGGGCCTGGCCGCATTGCCATTGAGTACAGAACATGGGGTGGAAAGCCCACGCTCCCTGGCTCTTATTGACGAAGCCTGGTGCATCGGCTGCACGCTGTGCATCAAGGCCTGCCCCACAGACGCCATCGTCGGCTCCAACAAGCGGATGCACACCGTCATCGAGCCTTATTGCACCGGGTGCGAGCTGTGCATCCCCGCCTGCCCGGTAGACTGCATCCAGCTGGAGACTGTCAGCGGCACGGCCACCGGCTGGGCCGCATGGTCCGCCCCGCTGGCCCAGCAGGCACGGGCGCGCTACCAGCAGCATCGCCAGCGGATGCCTTTGGAAGATGCGGAAGAAGAACCTGCAGAGGCGACGGCCGAGTCTGCCCCTGACTCCGCCAGCCCCCCCACAGGTACCGCCGACGCCCGCAAGGCCGCCATTGCAGCCGCCATGGAGCGCGCGCGGCAGCGCAGGGAACAAAACCCGCGCTGAACCGGGCCCCCTCGCCCATGCCACGGGGACAAGAGAAAAATCACCCCGTCAACGGGCCGCCAGCGACTTGTAGACCCCGCAGCCCACGTACAAATCCCCCACGCGGCTCACATAGGACATCTTGGTCTGCACCGCCCCCGTGGCCGGGTTGTTGATGTCGTACTCGACCCAGCCCGGCGCCCTATCGGCCTGGGCCACGATGTCGCTCACCAGCCGGTCGCCCGCAATGCCGGGGATGTCCTGCACCCGGGTGCCCACCTTGGCGGGGTTGCCCCCAAACGCCCGGTAGGTGCCGGCGCTGTCCAGCACAAACACGTACATGTCCCGGTCATGGTACGGCTGGTTCTTGTCCGTCAGGCTGCGCAGGAACTGGTCGTGCGAAGTGGTTTTGAACAGGGCCACGGCCTTCTGTACCAAGGCCACCGCTTCATCGGCCGTGCCCTGCTGCAGCCGGAACGCCGCCACGGCCCGCGACAGGGTGGAGGCGCGCTGCTCCAGCGCCTCGGCCTGCGCCACCGCATGGCCCACCATCTGCGCGTTGTGCTGGGTGATCTGGTCCAGCTGCTGCACGGCCGAGCTCACCTCGCTCAGCCCCGTGCTCTGCTCTGCACTGGAGCCCGAAATTTCCGTCATGCTGGCGGCCACGCTGCGAATGCCACCCGCCATGTTGGCAATTCCGTCCCCGGCCGAGCGGATCAGCCCGGCACTGGCCTCGACCTGGCTCACCGAGGCGCCGATCAGCTCCCGAATCTCGCGTGCTGCATCGCCCGAGCGTTTGGCCAGGGTGCGCACCTCGCCCGCCACCACGGCAAAGCCTCTGCCTTGTTCACCCGCCCGAGCGGCCTCCACGGCCGCATTCAGCGCGAGGATGTTGGTCTGAAAGGCAATGCTGTCGATGACGCCAATGATTTCGGTCATGCGGCGGGCGCCCTGCTGGATGGCCTCCACCGACTGCACCGCCCGGGCCATGGCCTCGGCCCCCGCGTCGGCCGCCTTGCGTACATCGGCCGCCCGCGCATCGGCGCTGCGGGCGGTCTGGGCGTTGTTCTGCACGGCCGACGAGAGTTGCTCGACACTGGCGGCGGTCTGCTCCAGGTTGGCGGCCTGCTGCTCGGTGCGGTCGGCCAGCGAGCGGTTGCCTTGTGCCAGGCTCTGGCCTGCATGGGCGACCAGGGCTGCATTGCTGCGGATGTCGGCCACCATGGACGACAGGGTGAGCACCATCTGGTCCAGCGACTGCGCCATGGCCCCTATTTCGTCCTGACCGTACACACCGGCACGGGTACTGAGATCGCCTCGGGTGGTCTTCTCCATGGCGCGGGACAGGCCCTCCAGGTCGGACGACAGGCTCAGGTACAGCGCCAACAACCCATACAGCAAGGCCACCGCGCCCACGGCCCCGCCCCAACCCGGCGCAGCAGCGGTGGCTACCAGCACCACCGCCATCAACACCCCCAGCGTCACCAGTTTGCCGGGCAGGTGCCATCTGCGCATCCACCAGAGTCCGGGGCGCAGTGGTAGAAATCCAGACATCTTGTCTCCTGTTATGGTTCTTTCCAGCGGCGGATGCTATGTCCCCGCTCTTACGTCGGATTGACACAGGGGCCTTGAGGCGACAGCCGTGCATCCGATCCGGCGCCTGACGGCCCGGCCACACCTGGCGCACAGGCCTTTGCACAGTGGCCATCGCCCATAATGTCGCACCATGAATCCCCTGCTCTCCCACCTCCAGCCCTACCCGTTCGAGCGGCTGCGGCAACTCTTTGCGGGGGTCACGCCCCCGGCGGCCTACAGCCCCATCAGCCTGGGCATGGGTGAGCCGCGCCATCCTACACCGCAGTTCATCAAGGATGCACTTAGTAACAACCTGGAAGGACTGGCCAGCTACCCCGCCACGGCAGGCGAACCCCGGCTGCGCGAGGCCTTCACGCGCTGGCTGAACCAGCGCTATGCACTCAGCCTGGATGCGGGCACCCAGGTCCTGCCCGTCAACGGTTCGCGCGAAGCGCTGTTTGCATTCGCCCAGACCATCATCGATCCATCCCAAGGCCAGCCGCTGGTGGTCTGCCCCAATCCGTTCTACCAAATCTACGAAGGCGCAGCACTGCTGGCGGGCGCCCAGCCCTACTACGCGCCCAGCGACCCGGCGCGCAACTTTGCGGTGAACTGGGACACGGTGCCCGAGTCGGTATGGGAGCGCACGCAGCTGCTGTTTGTGTGCTCGCCCGGCAACCCCACCGGCGCTGTGATGCCCCTGAGCGAATGGCAAAAACTCTTCGCGCTGAGCGACCGCTACGGCTTCGTGATCGCTTCGGACGAGTGCTACAGCGAGATCTACTTCCGCGACGAACCGCCCCTCGGTGGCCTGCAGGCCGCAGAAAAACTGGGGCGGCGCGACTTCAAGAACCTGATCTCTTTCACCAGCCTGTCCAAGCGCAGCAACGTGCCCGGCCTGCGCAGCGGCTTTGTGGCGGGCGATGCTGCACTGATCAAGTCCTTCCTGCTCTACCGCACCTACCACGGCAGCGCCATGAGCCCTATCGTCCAGGCAGCCAGCATTGCCGCCTGGGGCGACGAGCAGCATGTCGTGGAAAACCGCGCGCGCTACCGCAAGAAATTTGCCCAGGTCACCCCCCTGCTGGCAGGCGTGATGGACGTAGCCCTTCCCGACGCTGGCTTTTACCTGTGGGCCAAGGTGCCTGATGCCCTGGGGATGACCGACGCCGAGTTCGCGCGGGCCCTGCTGGCTCAATACAATGTCACGGTGCTCCCCGGCAGCTACCTGGCCCGCGAGGCCCAGGGCAGCAACCCCGGCGCCCAGCGCGTGCGCATGGCCCTGGTGGCCGAAACCGAAGAGTGCGTGGAGGCCGCGCTGCGCATCGTGCAGTTCATCCAGTCCCGCACTGCCTGATTTCTGAATCCTGATCCACAGACTGACTGACAACAACATGACCCAACAACTGCAAACCATCATCGACAACGCCTGGGACAACCGCGCCAGCCTCTCGCCCGCCGCCGCCCCCAAGGAAATCCAGGACGCCGTCGAGCATGTGATCGCCGAGCTGAACAACGGCACGCTGCGCGTGGCCACGCGCGAAGGCGTGGGCCAATGGACCGTGCACCAGTGGATCAAGAAGGCCGTGCTGCTGTCCTTCCGCCTGAAGGACAACGAAGTCGTGAAGGCTGGTGACCTGGGCTTTTACGACAAGGTGCAGACCAAGTTTGCCCACCTGACGGAAGAAGAAATGAAAGCCACCGGCGTGCGCGTGGTGCCACCCGCCGTGGCCCGCCGTGGCAGCTTCATCGCCAAGGGCGCGATCCTGATGCCGTCGTACGTGAACATCGGCGCCTATGTCGGCGAAGGCACCATGGTCGATACCTGGGCCACCGTGGGCTCGTGTGCACAGATCGGCGCCAACGTGCACCTCTCGGGTGGCGTGGGCATCGGCGGCGTGCTGGAGCCGCTGCAGGCCGGCCCCACCATCATTGAAGACAACTGCTTCATCGGTGCCCGCTCCGAGGTGGTTGAAGGCGTGGTGGTCGAAGAGAACTCCGTGCTGGGCATGGGCGTGTACCTGGGCCAGAGCACCCCCATCTTCAACCGCGCCACCGGCGAGATCAGCTACGGCCGCGTGCCCTCGGGCTCGGTGGTGGTGAGCGGCAACCTGCCCAAGACGGCCGCCAACGGCACGCCCTACAGCATGTACGCCGCCATCATTGTCAAGCAGGTCGATGCGCAAACACGCTCCAAGACCAGCATCAACGACCTGCTGCGCGACTGATTGACGGGGACCTGCGGACGGCCCGGGCCGTTCGCCCCACCGACAGAGACCGACAACAAGAGGGACACACCATGAGCACAATGGAACGAATTCTTCGCCTGATGGCTGAGAAAAAGGCCTCCGACGTCTATCTGTCGGCCAACGCACCGGCGCTGATCAAGATCAACGGCGAGTGCGTGCCCATCAACAACCAGATCCTGCCGCCCGATGCGCCCCGCAACCTGCTTTCCGAAGTGGTCCCCCCGGACCGCATCGAAGAGCTGGAAGAAACCGGCGAACTGAACATGGGCGTGCCGCTCAGCGGCGTGGGGCGCTTTCGTATCAGCGCCATGCGCCAGCGGGGCAGCTATGCGGTGGTGATCCGCTTCATCTCGCAGCAGATCCCCGAGTTCGACACCCTGGGCCTGCCGCCTGTGATGCGCGAGCTCATCATGGAAAAACGCGGCCTGATCCTCATGGTGGGCGCCACCGGCTCAGGCAAGAGCACGTCGCTGGCGTCCATGATCGACACCCGCAACGAGGCCATGACCGGCCACATCCTCACCATCGAGGACCCGGTCGAATACCAGTTCAAGAACAAGAAATCCATCGTCAACCAGCGTGAGATCGGCAGCGACACGCAATCGCTGCAAACCGCGCTGAAAAATGCGCTGCGCCAGGCGCCCGATGTGATCCTGATCGGCGAAATCCGCGACCGTGAAACCATGTCCGCCGCCATTGCCTATGCCCAGTCGGGCCACCTGTGCCTGGCCACGCTGCACGGCAACAACAGCTACCACGCGCTCAACCGGATCCTGAGCTTCTACCCCGTGGAAGTGCGCCCCACCATGCTGGGTGACCTGGCCTCGGCCATGAAAGCCATCATTTCGCAGCGCCTGGTGCGCACCAGCGACGGCAGCCGTGCCCCGGCGGTGGAGGTCATGCTCAACACCAAGCTGGTGTCCGACCTGATCGAAAAAGGCGATTTCTCGGGCGTGAAGGAAGCCATGGAAAAATCCATGGCCGAGGGCTCGCAAACCTTCGAGGAAGCCCTGGCCCACCTAATCATGGACGCCAAGATCGACCGCAAGGAAGGCATGGCCTACGCCGACTCGCCCACCAACCTCATGTGGCGTCTGCAAAACGACTTTTCCCTGGCCGCCAACGCCGCCAAGGCCCAGAAGGAAGCGCGCGACACACCCGATGACGCGCCTTCGTTCACCGAAATCGTGCTGGACGTCAAACCAGCGGCATGAAATGTCTCCCCCCTGAGTCGCCTGCGGCGCCTCCCCCCTGGGGGACGACGCCCTCGATGCGGGGCGGCCCTTGCTAGGCGTCTCTCACCTAGGCCGCACTGATGCTGACGCATCGCTCTCTAATCACCGCTGACTGCACGGCCCCATCCCACCGAATCCCCAATGCCCCGTACCCTGCACCTCGCCGAACAGCTCATTGCCCTGCCCTCCATCACCCCGGAGGATGCGGGCTGCCTCGACCTGCTGGCCGCGCGGCTGGCCCCGCTCGGGTTTGAGTGCGAGCGCCTGGACAGCGGCCCGGCTGACTTCCGGGTCAGCAATTTGTGGGCAAAAAGGCCTCTACCGCGCGACCAGCTTGCCCAAACAGCTATCAAAACCGTAGTATTTGCAGGCCACACCGATGTGGTGCCCACCGGCCCGCTGGCGCAGTGGGGCAGCGACCCCTTCGTACCCACGCACAAGGACGGCAAGCTCTACGGCCGTGGCGCCAGCGACATGAAGACCTCGATCGCTGCCTTTGTGGTGGCCGTGGAGGAGTTCCTGGCCGCCACGCCCGAACCCCTGGTCCAGCTCGCCTTTTTGCTCACCAGCGATGAAGAAGGCCCCTCGGTGGACGGCACCAAGGTGGTGGTCGAACAGCTCAAGGCACGCGGCGAGCCGCTGCACTACTGCATCGTGGGCGAGCCCACCTCGGTCGAAAAGACCGGTGACATGATCAAGAACGGACGGCGCGGCACCCTGAGCGGCAAGCTCAGCGTGCGTGGCATCCAGGGCCACATCGCCTACCCGCAACTGGCGCGCAACCCCATCCACCAGGCCCTGCCCGCCCTGACCGAGCTGGCAGCCACCGTGTGGGACCACGGCAACGCCTTCTTCCCGCCCACGAGCTGGCAGATCAGCAACATGCACGGCGGCACCGGCGCCACCAACGTGATCCCGGGCGAGGTCGTGATCGACTTCAACTTCCGCTTCTCCACCGAATCCACCGCCGAAGCCCTGCAGCAGCGCGTACACGCCGTGCTGGACCGCCACGGCCTGGAATACGACCTGCGCTGGACGCTGGGCGGCCAGCCCTTCCTGACCACCCCGGGCGAGCTGGTCACCGCCGTGCAGCAGGCCATCACCGCCGAGACGGGCATCACCACCGAACTTTCCACCACCGGCGGTACCAGCGACGGCCGCTTCATTGCGCAGATCTGCCCGCAGGTCATCGAACTCGGCCCACCCAACGCCAGCATCCACAAGATCGACGAGCATGTGGTCGTGGCCGACATCGAGCCACTCAAGAACATCTACCGCCGCACACTGGAAAACCTGCACGCACAGGCCTTGGCAGCGATCGCGGTGGCCGCATGAGCACGCCCGAAACTCCACGCCCCGCCGTCACGGGCGACACCGTAGGCGCCCTGGTCGAGTCCGGAGCCGAGTGCCTGCGCGCGGCCGGAGTGTCCTTCGGCCACGGCACCACCAACGCCCATGACGAAGCCGCCTGGCTGGTGCTGTGGCGCCTGGGCCTGCCGCTGGACAGCGATCTCTCAGACGCGCTAGATTCGATAAAAAATCAGCCCGTCCCGACCGACCAGATTGCCTTGGTTGCTACACTTTTTGAAGAACGAATCAGCACCCGCAAACCTGCCGCCTACCTCACGCGCGAGGCCTGGCTGCAAGGCGTGCCCTTCTACGTGGACGAACGCGCCATCGTGCCGCGCAGCTTCATCGCCGAGCTGCTGGCCGACGGCAGCGTGGACGGATTCCTGAGCGAAAACACCCGCCAGGTGCTGGACCTGTGCACCGGCAACGGCAGCCTGGCCGTGCTGGCCGCCATGGCCTGGCCCGAAGTGCAAGTGACCGGCGCCGACATCTCGCCCGACGCCCTGGCCGTGGCCCGCATCAACGTGGAAAAACATGGCCTGCAGGACCGCATCCAGCTGCAGCTCTCCGATGGCCTGACCGCCCTGCCCGGCCCCTGGGACCTGATCCTGTGCAACCCGCCCTATGTCAACGCCGCCAGCATGGCCGCCCTGCCCAGCGAATACCGCGCCGAGCCGGAACTGGCCCTGGCCGGTGGCACCGACGGCATGGACTTCGTGCGCCAGCTGTTTGCCGCCGCACCTGCCTGCATGACAGAAGACGCCGTGATCATTCTGGAGATCGGCAACGAGCGCGCGTACTTCGAAGCGGCGTTCCCCCAACTGCCCGTTTTCTGGCTCGATACCAGTGCGGGAGAAGACCAGGTTTTGCTGGTCACTCGACAGGCCCTGGCCGCCCAAGCCCGCCTCACGGCACAATAGAGGGTTGCGCGCCGCCGCCTTGTGCATCGGTTCACCGATTTGCACTCGCGCTGGCCCCCTGATTTTTCATGCCACCCGCCTTGTGCGGGTGCGTCTTTTTCTGAGTTCCGGATGATCACCCTCAAGAACGTTACCCTGCGACGCGGCACCAAGGTCGTGCTCGGCAGCGTGTCCACCACCATCAATCCCGGCGAGAACGTCGGCCTGGTGGGCCGCAATGGCGCGGGCAAGTCCAGTCTGTTTGCCCTGCTCAGCGGCAAGCTGCACGAGGACGGGGGCGACTTCTACATCCCCACGAGCTGGCGCATGGCCGAGGTTGCGCAGAACATGCCCGAAACGGATCAGTCGGCCACCGACTTCGTGCTGGAGGGAGACACTCGCCTGACTGAAGTCCAGCAGCAGCTGGCCGAAGCCGAGGCCAGCGACGACGGCATGGCCATTGCCCATGCCTATTCGGACCTGCACGACGCAGGCGCGCACGACGCCGTGGCGCGTGCCCAGGCGCTGATTCTGGGGCTGGGCTTCCGCGTAAGCGAGCTGGATCAGCCGGTGGACAGCTTTTCGGGCGGCTGGCGCATGCGCCTGCAGCTGGCGCGCGCGCTGATGTGCCCCAGCGATCTGCTGCTGCTGGACGAGCCCACCAACCACTTGGATTTGGACGCCCTGGTCTGGCTCGAAGCATGGCTCAAGCGCTACGCGGGCACCATGATCGTGATCAGCCACGACCGCGAGTTCCTCGACGCCATCACCAACGTCACCCTGCAGATCCAGCAAGGCGAACTGAACCGCTACGGCGGCAACTACAGCAAGTTCGAAGAACTGCGCGCCCAGCAACTGGAACTGCAACAGGCCAGTTTTGCCAAGCAGCAGGAGAAGATGGCCCACCTGCAAAAGTTCATCGACCGCTTCAAGGCCAAGGCCAGCAAGGCCAAGCAGGCGCAAAGCCGGGTCAAGCAGCTCGAACGCATGGAGAAAATCGGGCCGGTGCTGGCCGAGGCCGACTTCACGTTCGAGTTCAAGGAACCGGCCAACCTGCCCAACCCGATGCTGGCCATCAGTGATGCATCGTTTGGCTATGTGGACGACGAAGGCGTGCCCACCACTATCCTCAAGGGCGTGAACCGCTCGGTGCTGGCGGGGCAGCGCATCGGCATCCTGGGCGCCAACGGTCAGGGCAAGTCCACGCTTGTCAAGACCATCGCCCGCACCATGAAGGCCCTGGGCGGCAGCATCACCGAAGGCAAGGGGCTGAACATCGGCTACTTTGCCCAGCAGGAACTGGACGTGCTGCGCCCCAGTGAGAACCCGCTGGAGCACATGATCCGCCTGGCCAAGGAGCTGGGGGCAGAGGCCAGGCAGCCCAGCCGCGAGCAGGACCTGCGCAGTTACCTGGGCAGCTTCAACTTCACGGGCGACATGGTCAAGCAGGCCGTGGGCACCATGAGCGGCGGCGAAAAAGCCCGCCTGGTGCTGGCCATGATCGTCTGGCAGCGCCCCAACCTGCTGCTGCTAGACGAACCCACCAACCACCTGGACCTGGCCACCCGCGAGGCCCTGGCCATGGCGCTCAACGACTTCGACGGCACCGTCATGCTGGTCAGCCACGACCGTGCGTTGCTGCGCTCGGTCTGCGAGGACTTCTGGATGGTGGGCCGGGGTGTGGTGGGGCCGTTCGATGGCGACCTGGACGACTACCAGCGTTACCTGCTCGAAGAGTCCAAGCGCCTGCGCGAAGAAGCACGGCTGGCCGATCAGGCACAGGTGGCGGGGGCGAACACCACAGCCGCCACACCCTCACCCGCCGCTGCTCCATCAGCCCCTGTCGCCGCCCCAGCCTCAACGCCTGCGGCCCCTGTATCCCCCGCAACCCGGGACGGCCGCGAACAGCGCAAGATCGACGCCCAGACACGCCAGCAGCTGGCCGAAAAAACGCGCCCGCTCAAAAAGGAGCTGGAGCAGATCGACAAGCGCCTTGCGGCACTGTCTGCCGAACGGGCCAGCCTGGAGCAGAAACTGACCGAACCCCTGCCCCCCGCCGAGATTGCCGAATGCGGCCGACGCCTGAAAGTGGGGAACGACGAAACGGCTCAGCTGGAAGAGCGCTGGCTGGAAATTTCTTCAGCGCTGGAGGAAATTTCGGCGGCCACCGCCACCTGAGGATGTAAATTCCTGTAAACAATCAACCGCTTTTTTGGCTTTATCCGTACTACGGCAAATCATTTATTGCTATAAAATTTGAAGCAAATTGATTGTAAACATTCGGGCACTTGCGGTTGCATTTTTTTGCGAAACGCTGTCAACGGACTGTGAATGGGCCGCGTTGTTGGTACATCACAGGAGTTTTCCAGCATGAACACCACCGCAATCTTGTCCGCTTGGCCCGAAGACGAACGCGATCGCAAGCGCGCCCCGACCCGCTTCTGAACGAAGGCGCGGCAGCCCGTTTCCCCATTCGCAGCCCACACAATGACCGCCATGTCATCAAAGCAAAAACCATGCCACAGCATGATGGACGCATTGACTTCATGGCCCATTGCTTGAGTCCACCGAAGAAAGGTCTGCAGGCAGCCCCTTCCCCTCTGCTCCTCCCAATAAAAAACCCCGCAATGCGGGGTTTTTTACTTTCCCGAGGGCCCACAGGCCCCAGAGATCAGCCCATGTGCAGGCCGCCGTTGACCGAGAAGTCGGCGCCCGTGGCATAGCCGCCTTCTTCCGAAGCCAGCCATGCAATGATCGACGCGATCTCGCTGGGTTCGCCCAGGCGCTTGACCGGCACGGTGGCGACGATCTTTTCCAGCACGTCGGGGCGGATCGCCTTGACCATGTCGGTGCCGATGTAGCCCGGGCTCACGGTGTTGACCGTCACGCCCTTGGTGGCCAGCTCCTGCGCCAGGGCCATCGAGAAGCCATGCATGCCCGCCTTGGCGGCAGAGTAATTGGTCTGGCCCGCCTGGCCCTTCTCGCCGTTCACCGAGCTGATGTTGACGATGCGGCCCCAGCCCTTTTCCACCATGTCTGCCACCACCTGCTTGGTGACGTTGAACATGCTGTTGAGGTTGGTTTCGATCACCGCATCCCAGTCTTCGCGCGACATCTTCAGGAACATGCGGTCGCGGGTGATGCCGGCGTTGTTCACCAGCACGTCGATGGTGCCATGCTCGGCCTTGGTCTTGCCGAAGGCCTCCACCGTGGAGTCCCAATCGCCCACATTGCCCACCGACGCGTAGAAGGTGAAGCCCTGGGCTTTCTGCTCTGCCAGCCACTTGGCGTGATCACGGGTAGGGCCACAGCCGGCGATGACCTTGAAGCCCTCCTTGTGCAGTCGTTGGCAGATGGCGGTTCCGATACCACCCATGCCACCGGTGACATACGCGACTTTCTGGCTCATGTGATTTCTCCTTGTTAGTGATTTGCCCAGCACCCACTCTACCGAAGAAAACAGGCCTTGCCGTGAAGGAAAACACTGAAGCCCTTTCCTTTTTGGCATATCGGCATGCGTCACACATCTGACACAACGCGGGCCCTAGTCCCAGTCACATTTTTGGTGCACGGCGCATGCTCGTGCCCGCCTGATGCACATCAAGGGGGCACAGCAACGATCAGAAACAAAAAAGCCGCGTTGCAACAACGCGGCTTGTCACTCCGGCCATGCCCAGAGCGTCCACACCGAATGGCGAGACGCCCAGCGGCGCGGCGGCGGCGACCGTCAACCCATCAGCGCTCCAGCGCCAAGGACACACCCATGCCACCGCCGATGCACAGCGCGGCCAGGCCCTTCTTGGCATCGCGGCGCTGCATCTCGTGCAGCAGCGTCACCAGGATGCGGCAGCCGGATGCGCCGATGGGATGGCCGATGGCAATGGCGCCACCGTTCACATTGACCTTGGCAGGGTCGATGGCGAGTTCCTTGTTCACGGCACAGGCTTGCGCTGCAAAGGCTTCATTCAGCTCGAACAGGTCCACATCGGCCGCGTTCCAGCCTGCACGCTGCAGGGCCTTGCGCGACGCGGGCACGGGGCCCATGCCCATGGTGGCGGGGTCCAGGCCGCTGGTGCCAAATGCAGCGATGCGGGCCAGGGGCGTGAGGCCCAGGGCCGCGGCCTTCTTGGCGCTCATCACCACCACTGCGGCGGCGCCGTCGTTCAGGCCCGAGGCGTTGCCCGCCGTCACGCTGCCCGCCTTGTCAAACGCGGGGCGAAGGCCTGCCAGCGCTTCGGCGTTGGTCTTGCGGTTGAGGTACTCGTCGGCGTTGAAGAGGATGGGGTCGCCCTTCTTCTGCGCCAGGCTCACACCCACGATTTCATCGGCAAACTTGCCCGCATCCTGCGCGGCGGCTGCCTTTTGCTGGCTGCCCAGGGCCAGGGCATCCTGCATGTCGCGGGTGATGCCATAGGCCTTGGCCACGTTCTCGGCCGTGATACCCATGTGGTACTGGTTGTACACATCCCACAGGCCATCGACGATCATGGAATCGACCATCTTCCAGTCGCCCATGCGCTGGCCGTCACGCGAGCCGTTGAGCACGTGGGGCGCTAGGCTCATGTTCTCCTGGCCGCCAGCCACCACGATGTCGCTGTCGCCCCAGGCCACGGCCTGGGCAGCAAGCATCACGGCCTTCAGGCCCGAGCCGCACACGGCGTTGATGGTGAGGGCCGGGGTTTCCTTGGCCACACCGGCCTTCATCGAGGCCTGGCGTGCGGGGTTCTGCCCCACGCCGGCCGTCAGCACCTGGCCCATGATGACTTCGCCGATCTGGTCGGACGACAGGCCCGCGCGGGCAATGGCTTCGCGGATCACGATGGCGCCCAGTTCGCTCGCGGGCGTCTTGGCCAGCGCGCCACCAAACTTGCCCACAGCGGTGCGGGCGGCCGAAACGATGACGATGTCTTCCATGGAATGTCCTTGTGGTTGGAGGTTGTTGCTGGGTAATTTTCGGGGTGCAGAAAGCCAGGGCGGGTCAGGACTTTTGCGTATCAGGATTTCTGCTTAACGTAGCGACCCGGAGCGGGCTCCAAGGCCTTGAACTTGGTGCCCTTGCCATAGCCCTTGGGCGCTGCGATCTGCTTGCCCGCATGGCCCTTGAGCCAGTCCGACCAGTCGGTCCACCAGCTGCCAGGGTGTTCAGTGGCACCTGGGAGCCATTGGTCCAGGGTGGCGGGGAACTTGCCATCGGCACGTATCCAGTGGCTGCGCTTGCCCTTGGCGGGGGGGTTGATCACGCCCGCAATGTGCCCCGAGGCGCCCATCACAAAACGCTTCTTGCCGGGCAGCACCTGGGTGGAGGCATAGGCTGCCGTGGCGGGCACGATGTGGTCTTCGCGCGAGCCGTAGATGTACACGGGCAGGTCCACCTGGCCCAGGTCCATCTTCTCGCCGCACACCGTGAGCTTGCCAGGCTTGATGAGGCTGTTTTCGAGGTAGAAGTTGCGCAGGTACCAGGCGTAGAACGGGCCCGGCAGGTTGGTGCTGTCGCTGTTCCAGTAAAGCAGGTCAAACGGAGGCGGGGTTTCGCCCTTGAGGTAGTTGCCCACCACGTAGTTCCACACCAGGTCGTTGGGACGCAGGAAGCTGAAGGTCGAGGCCAGGTCCTGCCCCTTCATCAGGCCGCCGTTGCCCATCTGCATCTCGCGGAACTTCACGAACGCCTCGTCGATGAACACATCGAGAATGCCGGTGTCGGAGAAATCAATCAGTGTGGTGAGGAAGGTGGCGCTGGCCACGGGCTCATCGCCGCGCGCTGCCAGCACGGCCAACGCATTGCTGAGGATGGTGCCCCCCACGCAGAAACCCAGAGCATTAATCTGCTCGGCCCCCGTGATGTTTTGCACCACGTCGATGGCGGCCATGGCGCCGTCTTCCACATAATCGTCCCAGGTCTTGTGGGCGAGGCTGTCGTCAGGGTTGCGCCAGCTGACCACAAAGGTCCGGTGGCCTTGCTCCACGGCGTAGCGGATCAGAGAGTTCTCGGGCTGCAGGTCGAGGATGTAGAACTTGTTGATGCACGGCGGCACGAGCAGGAAGGGCCGCTCGTACACCTTGGCGGTGAGCGGCTTGTATTCGAGCAACTGGAACAACTCGTTCTCAAACACCACCGCGCCTTCGGTAGTGGCCACGTTGCGCCCCACCTCGAACAGGCTTTCGTCGGTCATCGACACATGGCCTTGCGTGATGTCATGCAGCAGGTTCTGCATGCCCTTGGCAATGCTCTCGCCCTTGGTCTCGATGGCTTTCTTCTGGGCCTCGGCGTTGAAGGCCAGGAAGTTGCTGGGTGCCATGGCGGCCATCCACTGCTCCACACCAAAGCGGATGCGGGCCTTGGTCTTTTCGTCGGCCTCCACTGCGTCGGCCAGGCCCATGAGGGTGCGGGCATTGAGCAGGTATGCGGCGGCCGAGAACGCGGCCACCGGGTTGCTGGCCCAGCCCTCGCCAGCAAAGCGTTTGTCCTTGACTTCGGGCGCCCCCTGCAGGCCCTGGGCCCACAGCTCCTGGGCTTCTTTCAGGTATTGCTGCTGCAAGGCCTGCAGCTTGGGTTGCGAAAGCTGCAGCGCCGGGGCCGCAGGCATTTGCGCGCCCAGGTCCATCTTCTGAAACGATTGCAGCGCCTGCGACCAACTTTGCCCGAAAATCTGTTGGAACTGCTGGGCGCTCTCAGCCCAGGGTGATTCAGAATTCATGCTCTTTCCTCAATGGTTGATCGCTCGCAGCGGCAGAAGACCTTGGCGATCTCCCCCTCGGGTTCATTGTTGCCGACCCATTGGCGCATGGCAACGGATCCGGCACTTGCAGTGAACACAATTCAATGTACCTCATCGTCATCGCCTGGACCTACGTCACCCTCATGATGGCCGTGGCCGAAGCCACCAGCCCCACGGGCACGCTGCTCGGCGCCATCATCACCTTTGTGCTGTATGGCGTTCTGCCCATGGGCATTCTGGTCTACATCCTGGGCACACCGTCGCGCAAGCGGGCCATCAAGGCGCGCGAAGCCGCCGAGCAGGCCGCCTACGATGCGGAGCAGGCAGCAGCAACCGCATCAGCCACGCCAGATGCAGGCGGCGAACCGCCCGCTGGCGCCGAGCACGGCATCGTCGCGGCGGTGCGAAAAGAACCGTGAGGCGTTGGTCACAGTGCACCAGGGCACCGTGCTGTCATTGCCATAGATCTGGGTGATGCCCAGGGCCCGCAGCCGCAAGCGGGCCAAGCCTGCCAGATCGCACAGGTATTTGCCTGGGGCGTCCGCACGGGCCACAAAGCAGTCTTGCGCGGCAGCATCTGCGTCGCAGAACGCCTCGCGCACCTCGGGCCCCACTTCAAACGCCTGGGGGCCGATGCAAGGGCCCAACCAGGCCAGTGTGTCCGCAGCCACCGCAGGCGCAGCAGTGTTTGCTTCACTTTCAATAGCTACCGAGGCAATAGGGGCGCGCGCAAGGGCCTTAAAACGCTCAAAAGTGGACTCCAGTACCCCTTGCCCGCCCTCTCCCGCCAACCCGCGCCAGCCTGCATGGGCGGCAGCCACCACCTTGCCACTGCGGTGGGCCAGCAGCACCGGCAGGCAGTCGGCCACCATGATGGTGCAGACGGCACCCGGGGCCGTGGCCACGCAGGCATCGGCCTCGGTGCCATCGGGCGTGGCGGCATCCAGATGGACCACGCCGTCACCGTGCACCTGGTTCAGGAACACAACCCGGGCCATTGGAGTTTGCGTCTGCAGCGCGACTTGCAATGTCTCCCGGTTGGCTCGCACCGCAGCCGGGTCGTCGCCCACATGGGTGCCCAGGTTCAGGCTGTCGTAGGGCGGCAGACTGCTGCCCCCCGTGCGCGTGGTGCACAGCGCCCACACGCCGGGCGGCGCGGGCCAGTCGGGAACCAGCCAGTCGGCGCCCGCAGGCACTGGGGCGGCCATCAGGCCTCGAAGTCCGGGCAGGCCGAGGGCTGCGCCTGCTGAAACGCTGGCAGCGCCATGCAGGCCTCAAACGCCCCCATCGTCAGCGGCAAGCCGTCCAGATTCACATTAAAGCGCTTGCCATTGAAGATTTGCGGGACCAGGCAGCAATCGGCCAGGGTGGGCACGTCGCCCCAGCACAGCACCGACGGGGCCAGGCCCTGGGCGGCACGCTCCTGCGCCAGCAGCGCGAGCTGCCGCTCGAAGGCCTCCAGCCCGCTGCGCACCCAGTGGTGGTACCAGGCGTTCTTGGCGTCTTCGTCCACCTTCAGGTCCCGCGCCAGGTACTTGAGCACACGCAGGTTGTTGAGCGGATGGATCTCGCAGGCCACCATCTGCGCCAGTGCCCGCACATGGGCGCGGGCCATTGGTGTGGCGGGCAGCAGGGCGGGCGCGGGGTGGGTTTCGTCCAGGTATTCGATGATGGCCATCGACTGCGACAGCGCCGTGCCCCCGTCCGTTACCAGCGTGGGCACCAGCGCATCGCCAATGCGGCTGGCGTACTCCGGCGCCTTGTGCTCGCCCTTGACGAGGTGCACGGGCAGATAGTCGTAGGCCAGGCCCTTGATCTGAAGTGCGATGCGCACACGGAACGAGGCAGAGGAGCGGAAGTAGTTGTAGAGCTGCATGTGGAAACCCGTCGATGAATCGATGAACCGGTGGAGGTGCCGGGGAATGCTGCTGCGGCGGCGCCCCGGCGGCCGAGAGCAGAGGTCAGGCGCCTGAGGTGCCCGCCGGGTCCTGGTGGTTGTAGACGACCTTGGACAGGATGGACATCAGATCCACGCGCTCCTGCGCGTTGAGCGGTGCCATCAGGCGCTCCTGCACACGCTGGGCGGCATCGCGCATCTGCAGGGCGGCCACCTCGCCCTCGGGGGTGATCCACAAGAGCTTGCGGCGGCGGTCGCGAGTGTCGGGCTCGCGGCGGATCCAGCCGCGCTTTTCCAGCCGCCCGATGACCGAGCCCGAGGTCGCCGCATCAAACGCCACCCGCGCAGCCAGGGTGACCTGGTCTTCGCCCGGCTGAGCCAGCAGCTCGTGCAAGATGGCGAACTGCACCGGCGTCACGTCAAACCCGGCGGTTTCTTCCATGAAAAGCGCCACGGTCCGCTGGTGGGCGCGGCGCACAAGGTGGCCCGGCGTGTTGTGGAAATCGAAGCTCTTTGCCATGGGCGCGAGTGTAGCGCCCCACAGCAGGCGGCCCCCAGCCATGGCACACTGCCACGGGGTGCGCACCACCCCACCCGGCCAACACCCATGGCTCGCGCACAAACCGGTGACAGCGACCTGCTGCACCGCAGGTTGGCGCAGGCCCCACCCCATGAAAGACCGACAGACATGAGCTACGTGTTTACCCCCGCCCCCGTGGCCAGCGTGCCCGTGGTGGGCAGCGGCGACCGCTTTCCCGTGCACCGCATCTACTGCGTGGGCCGCAACTACGAAGAACACGCGAAGGAGATGGGTTTCACCGGCCGCGAACCACCCTTCTTCTTCATGAAGCCCGCCGATGCCATCGTGGTGGTCAACACCGGTGAAACCGGCCAGTTGCCCTACCCCAGCCTCACCGCCAACCTGCACCACGAGATCGAACTGGTGGTGGCCATTGGCAAGGGTGGCAAGAACATCAAGGCCGCCGATGCGTTCGCGCACATCTACGGCTATGCCGTGGGCCTGGACATGACACGCCGCGACCTGCAGAACGACATGAAAAAACAGGGCCGCCCCTGGTGCATCGGCAAGGGCTTTGATGCCAGCGCGCCCATTGGCCCCATCACCCCGGCTGCCCAAGCGGGCGACGTGGCCAAGGCGGCCATCTGGCTGCAGGTCAACGGAGCGGACAAGCAGCGCAGCAGTGTGGCGCAGCTGATCTGGAACATTGCCGAAACCATCGAACACCTTTCGGCCGCGTGGGAGCTGCAGCCCGGCGACCTGATCTACACCGGTACCCCCGAAGGCGTGGGCGCCGTGGTGCGCGGCGATGTGCTGGAGGGTGGTGTCGAAGGCCTGGGCACGCTGCGGCTGAGCGTGGTGTAGACCCGTCTGGAAGCAACCTGCGCTCCCGCCGGGGGCGCCTCCAGGCTCCAAACACTCATTTTTTGATAGCTATCAGCGCTTACCCAGCGGGCGCAGAGGCCATTTTTGGATCAAAATCCCCGCATGACTTTCCGTAGCCCCATCAAACACTGCCGCGCCTGCGGCACCGCCGTGGTCTACCGGCTGCCGGACGACGGCGACACCAAACAGCGTGCGGTGTGCCCCGCCTGCAACACAGTGCACTACGAAAACCCGCTGAACGTGGTGGGCACCGTGCCCGCGCTGCCCGATGGGCGCATCCTGCTGTGCAAGCGCAACATCGAGCCACGCTGGGGCAAGTGGACGTTGCCTGCGGGCTTCATGGAGCTGGACGAAACCACGGCCCAGGGCGCCGCACGCGAGACGGACGAAGAAGCGGGCGCACAGATCGAGATCGGCCCGCTGTTCAGCCTACTCAACGTGCGCCGCGTGGGCCAGGTGCATCTGTTCTACCGCGCCACACTGCTCAGCGACCAGTTCAACCCCGGGTACGAAACCATCGAGGCGCGGCTGTTTGCAGAAGACGAAGTGCCGTGGGACGAGATTGCCTTTCGCACCGTCAAGGAAACGCTGGAGGCTTACTTCGCAGACCGCAAGGCCGGGGCCTTTGGCCTCCACGTGATCGATATCGAGTAGCAGCGCGCGCCGCAGGCTTTCTGAATCCGTTGGCGCTGGCGTCCGCCGCTACCTGCCAACGTTACACGCAGTCTTCAGCCGCCCACCCGCTCCTCCGCAGGCACAGGCGGGGCCACATTGCCCGGAACACCTGGCGACCCCCCAGGCATGGACGGCTGGTTGGGATCGCTGCGGAACAGCCCCCGCAGCCAGTCGCGCATGGTGTCCAGCGAACTGTCGGGCGGCGGCGCCGTGCGGGTGTCGAACTCATCCACAAACCTTGCATTGCCATCGATCACCTTGCTGCGGATGGCCTGCTGCATGAACTCGCCCACCATGGGCAGCGCGCTGCGGGCGCCCTGCCCCCAGTGGTCGCTGCGCAGGGTGATGCGGCCGTCGTTGAAGCCTGCCCAGGCGCCCACCACCACGCGCGGGTTCATCAGGATGAACCAGCCGTCGGTGTTGTCCTGGGTGGTGCCCGTCTTGCCCGCTACATCGGCCTGGATGCCGTAGCGGCTGCGGATGGCGGTGGCTGTGCCATGGTCGATGGCGCCCCGCATGGTGTTGCGCAGGGTTTGCGCTGCGCGGGCATCGAACACCGCCTCGGGGGCGGAGGGGGCAAACGTCTCCAGCACCTTGCCGTGGCGGTCTTCGATGCGGGTGATGAGCACCGGCTCCACATAGCGCCCCAGGTTGGCGATGGAGCTGTAGGCCGACACCATCTCCTTGAGTGTGACCGGGCTGGTGCCCAGCGCGAGCGAGGGTACCTCTTCGAGCTTGGACTGGCGCACGCCCAGGGCCCGCGCCACCTCGGCCACACGGGCAGGGCCCACCTGGTGCATGACCTGGGCCGTGATGGTGTTCTTGGAGCGTGCCAGGCCATCGGCCAGCGTCATGGGTTCGTCGCTGGCCGGGCCGCCGTCGGTGGGCCGCCACACGCGGCCGCCACCCAGGGGGATCTCCACCGCTGAGTCCATGAGCGTGTCGTCGGGCGACGCGCCCTGCGCAAAGGCAGCGCCGTACACAAAGGGCTTGAAGGTAGAACCCGGCTGGCGCCGCGCCGCCTGCACATGGTCGAACGGGTCTTGCGCAAAGTCGCGGCTGCCCACCCAGGCCAGCACATGGCCGGTGACAGGGTCTTGCGCCAGAAAACCGGCCTGCACGCGTGTCTTCTCGGCGCGCAGTTTTTGCAGGAAGGCGGTGTCATCCAGCAGCGCCTGCAATGCCTCTTCGGGGGCCTGGCCCTTGTCCACGGCGTTGCGGTACTCGGCGCTTTCGCGCACCAGCGTCTGCACCAGCTCGCTCTTCGGGCCCCAGCCATTGCGCTGCGACCAGGCGGTATCGGCCACGCCCTGCAGCTGGCGCCCCTGGCGCGCCACGGCCTGGTTGGCGATGGCCTGCAGGCGCGAGTCGATGGTGGTGCGGATCACCAGGCCATCGGCATACAGGTTGTAGCCATGGCTGTCGGCCCACTCGATGAGCTGCTTGCGCAACTGCATTGCGAAGTGCGGTGCCGGGCCCATCACCTCGGTCTGGCGCTCGAAGTTGACGCGCAGCGGGCGTTTTTGCAGGGCCTCAAGCTGTTTCGCTTCCAGCTTGCCGCGCTTGACCATTTGCGACAGCACCGTGTTGCGCCGCGCCTGCGCGCGCTCGGGGTTGAGCACGGGGTTGTAGTAGGCCGTGCCCTTGAGCATGCCAATCAGCGTGGCGCTTTCAAGCACATTGAGCTTGTCGGCCGACTTGTCGAAATACGTGCGTGCGGCCATCTCGATGCCGTAGGCGTTGTACAGAAACGGCACGGTGTTGAGGTAAGTCTCCAGGATCTCGTCCTTGGTGTAGGACGCCTCGATCTTCAGGGCCGTGATCGCCTCCTTGAGCTTGCGCGTGAGCGCCTGCGGGAACACGCGCGAGCGGCCGATCTCGTCTGGAAACAGGTTGCGCGCCAGCTGCTGCGTGAGGGTGGAGCCGCCCTGCGGATCGCCGCGCAGCGTGTGCACCACCGACGATGCCGTGCGCTTCCAGTCCAGCCCGAAGTGGTCGTAAAAGCGGTGGTCTTCGGTGGCGATGAGGGCATTCACCACATTGGGCGAAATCTCGTTCAGTTCCACCCATTCGCGGTTGGCCCAGCGGTATTCGGCCAGCAGCTTGCCGTCTACCGACATGAGCTGCGCGGGCAGCTCGCTTTTGGCTTTGCGGATATCACTGATGGAGGGGGTGAACGGGATCAGCACCAGCGTGTAGGCCAGCACGGCGGCAGGCAGTGCCAACACGCCCCACAGCAGCGCGCGGCGCAGCGGGCGGGGCATCCAGGCAAACAGGCCGGCCAGCCAGCAGAACAGGCCCGCAGCGCGGGCCTGGAGAGAAAGCAGCAAGGTGCGCATCAAAAACCCAGAGAAAAAAGAGCGCAAAAAGAGCGCGTCAGGTGCCCGCACCCGACAACAAGGCCAGCATGCCCGCTTCGTCCAGCACCGGCACGCCCAGCTCTTCGGCCTTGGCCAGCTTGCTACCGGCCTCTTCGCCCGCGACCACGTAGCTGGTCTTCTTGCTGACCGAACCAGCCACCTTGGCGCCAGCGGCCTCCAGCATGTCCTTGGCCGCATCGCGGCTGAGCGTGGGCAAGGTGCCTGTCAGCACCACGGTCTTGCCCGCCAGGATCTGCGGGGCACGCTCGGCCACCGGGCCTTCGGGCCAGGTCACGCCGCAGGCGCGCAGTTGCTCGACCACCTCGCGGTTGTGCGGCTGCTGAAAGAAGGTGTGCAGGCTCTGCGCCACCACGGGGCCCACATCGTTCACCTCCAGCAACTGCTCCACGCTGGCATCCATGATGGCGTCCAGCGTGCCAAAGTGCCGCGCCAGGTCCTTGGCCGTGGCCTCGCCCACATGGCGCAGCCCCAGGCCGAACAGAAAACGTGGCAAGGTGGTCTGCTTGGATTTTTCGAGTGCAGCCAGCACGTTCTGGGCCGATTTCTCGGCCATGCGCTCCAGCGCGATGAGCGAGGTCAGGCCCAGCCGGTACAGGTCGGGCAACGTGCGGATCACGTTGGCATCCACCAGCTGGTCCACCAGCTTGTCGCCCAGGCCCTCGATGTCCATGGCGCGGCGCGCGGCAAAGTGCAGGATGGCTTCCTTGCGCTGCGCGGCGCAGAACAGACCGCCCGTGCAGCGGTGGTTGGCTTCGCCTTTTTCGCGCACCACATCGCTGCCGCACACAGGGCAGGCCGTGGGCATGCGGAAATTCTTCACATACCCCGTCCGCTGTCCGGGGATGACGCCCACCACCTCAGGAATCACATCGCCCGCACGGCGCACGATGACGGTGTCGCCCGCGCGCACGCCCTTCTTGCGGATCTCGAACAGGTTGTGCAGCGTGGCATTGGTGACGGTGACACCGCCCACAAACACCGGTGCCAGGCGCGCCACCGGCGTGATCTTGCCCGTGCGCCCCACCTGCACATCGATGCCTTCAATCTTGGTGGCCATCTCCTGCGCGGGGTACTTGTGCGCCACGGCCCAGCGCGGCTCGCGGGTCTTGAAGCCCAGGTCGCGCTGCAGCTGCAGGGAGTTGACCTTGTAGACGACGCCGTCAATGTCGTACGGCAGCGCATCGCGGCTAGCACCCACCTGCTGGTGAAATGCTACCAATTCAGTAGCGCCCACCGCAATTTTTACCTGCGTTGCGACCGGAAACCCCCAGGACTTCAGCGTCTGAAGCATCTCGTAGTGCGTGCGGAACACCGGCCCGCCATCGCCGGGCGGCGTGATGGCGCCCAGGCCGTAGGCAAAAAAGCTCAAGGGGCGCTGGGCGGTGATGTTGGAGTCCAGCTGGCGCACCGCCCCTGCGGCCGCGTTGCGCGGGTTCACAAAGGTCTTGCCGCCCTGCTCCCGCTGGCGCTCGTTCAGCGCATCGAAGTCGGCGCGGCGCATGTAGACCTCGCCACGTACTTCGAGCAGCGGCGGTACACCGCCAGGCAGCGTGAGGGGTATCTGCCGGATCGTGCGGATGTTGTGCGTCACGTCCTCGCCCACCTCACCATCACCGCGCGTAGCGGCTTGCACCAGACGGCCGTTTTCATAGCGCAGGCTCATGGCCAGGCCGTCGAACTTGGGCTCGGCCACGTATTCGATGGCGGGGTCAGCGTCAGCCAGGCCCAGCTCGCGCCGCACGCGCGCATCAAACGCCTGGGCACCCGTCGCTTCGGTGTCGGTCTCGGTGTGGATGCTGAGCATGGGCACCGTGTGGCGCACGGGCGCCAGGCCTTCCATCACCGCGCCAATCACGCGCTGCGTGGGCGAGTCGGGGGTGACCAGGTCAGGGTGCGCGGCCTCCAGCGCCTGCAACTCGCGGAACACGCGGTCGTATTCGGCGTCGGGCACGGTGGGCTCGTCCAGCACGTAGTACTGGTGTGCCCAGTGGTTGAGCTGGTCACGCAGTGCTTTCATTTTGATAGCTGTCTGCGCTTGCTCAACGGGCGCTGGGGTAGAAAAAAGGTCAAAATTCTCGGACATGGCCGCTGCGGTCTTTCTGGGATCTGCCCAACGGCTTCAAAGTTCGTCACCGGGGATCTGACCACCCACAGCGGGCGCATCTTTGATCTCAAGGCGCACACGTGCAGGCATGTGCTTGCGCACAAACTCTACAACCCGCTCATCGTGTCTCCCATACGTCGTCGTGAAGCGGATGGCATCGCCATGGCGCCGCTCGAACACGAACTTGCGCCTGATGAAATCGCCGTGCAAGGTCAGCGCCTTGACCTCGCGCAACACAATCTCTTGCTGCCGAGGCACCCACCGTGACGACAAGGAGAAGAGCGCGGTGCCGTCATGAATGCGTACCAGCGGGTGGCCTGCGGGACCGAACTTGCGCCGCTCTGCCCATTGGCGCCAGCCCAAGAAACCCGCCAGCCCCAGGTAAACCGCGCCCATTGCGTACATCTGCCCAAAAGCCACAACACCCACACCGGCGGCCGCCAGCACCGAGGACTTGAACAGCTCCAGCGTCTGCAGCCCTGGGCGATACAGCCCCTGGTCACGCTCCACCAAGGGCGGGAGAAAAAATGCACGCCAGTTCAAACGGCCTCCACCTTGCTATGGGGTGTGCTCAACTGAACAACCGCCGCGCGAGCACCGACCCCGCCGACAGATCCCGTCCATCGAGCTGGTCATACAGCAGCTCCAGGTCCGCAGCGATCGGGTCCATGGCCATGGCGGGCAGCGGCGTGCCGTTCTGGTCGCACAGCACGCCGTCCATAGCCTGGCACAGGGCGGCGGCCACGTCGCGCAGGCGGGCAAAGGGCTGTTCGGTGCGGTGGACCTGGGCAACATCCAGGCTCAGCGTGATGTCGCGAATCGCGGACTGGTCCGGGTCTTCGGCCAGGGCAGCCTGGGTGTCGTAGCCCAGGGTGAGCAAGGGCGGCAGGCCCTGGGTGCTGGCGGGCAGCACCAGGCGGCCAGGCATGGCGCCGGGCACAAAGCCCAGGCGGGCAGCGTTCTGTTGCACGTAGCCAGGGCTCCAGGCGGCCTGGCGGGCGCGCAGCATGAACATGAGCTGGGCGTCGTGGTCGCTGGCGAACTGGTCCAGCTCGCGGGCGCGGGCCACTTCCTGCAGCATGTCGGGGAAGTCGGGGGCGGCGTTGATGGTGTCGGCAAAGGCCTGGGCCTTGACCACGAACTCGGAGAACTCGATCTCGTTGAGCGCGCCCATGCGGTTGGCGAGCTGCACGCCCGCCTGGAACGACTGGTAGCGCTGGCCGGGGGCCGGGGTTTCCCACTGCTGGGTGGCTTCGTTCAGGCCTTCGATGGCAAAGGGCTTGCTGCCTGCACGGCGGGTGGGTGGCAGCGCGGCCAGGGCTGCGTCGCCGGACACGACGTGCTCAGGCTGCAGCGAGGCGATCACATCGATAAGCGGGTCCAGCCCGGGGCGGCGCTCCGAGGAGAACGGAGGTACGGGCAGTTGCAGCGCATCGCCCTCGTCCACAGCGTGGGTGGAGGGGTCTGGGCCCCGGTCCAGACCATGAAACTCGCCGCTGGGCACCGCTGCAGCGGCATCAAAACCGGGCTCCTGGCGCAGCGCAGGTTCTGCCGCGTGTTCACTGTCCTGCGGCAAGGCGCGCTTGGGCGCGTTGCGGCGCGAGGTCCAGGTGTTGTAGGCCACGATCAGGGCCAGCACCAGGCCACCGATGATGGCGAGACTCAGTTGCAATGTGCTCATGTTTGAATCAATGGGTTCAAGCGTCCACCATCGTCAGGGCCGACTCCATGTCCACCGCCACGATGCGCGACACGCCCTGCTCCTGCATGGTCACGCCGATCAGTTGCTCGGCCATTTCCATCGCAATCTTGTTGTGGCTGATGAACAGGAACTGCGTGCCCTTGCTCATGCTGGACACCAGCTTGGCATAACGTTCGGTGTTGGCGTCGTCCAGCGGCGCATCCACCTCGTCCAGCAGGCAGAACGGCGCGGGATTGAGCTGGAAGATGGCGAACACCAGCGCGATGGCCGTGAGGGCCTTTTCGCCCCCCGACAACAGGTGAATGGTCTGGTTCTTCTTGCCGGGCGGCTGCGCCATCACCTGCACGCCGGAGTCGAGAATTTCGTCGCCCGTGATGATGAGCTTGGCCTGGCCGCCCCCGAACAGCTCGGGGAACATGCGGCCAAAGTGCGCGTTCACGGTGTCGAAGGTTCCGGAGAGCAACTGGCGCGTTTCGCCGTCGATCTTGCGGATCGCGTCTTCCAGCGTGTTCATGGCCTCGGTCAGGTCGGCGGTCTGCGCATCGAGGAAGATCTTGCGCTCGCTGGCGAGCTTCAGTTCATCCAACGCAGCCAAGTTGACCGCGCCCAGGGCTGCGATCTCGCGGTGCAGGCGGTCGATTTCGCCTTGCAGTCCGCCCATGCGCACATTGCCGTCGGTGATCGACTGGGCCACGGCTTCGAGGTCGGCTTGTGCGTCGGCCAGCAGGGTGGTGTACTGCTCCAGGCCCAGGCGCGCGGCCTGTTCCTTGAGCTGGAACTCGGTGATGCGCGCGCGCAGCGGGTCGAGCGCGCGTTCGAGCTGCATGCGGCGTTCATCGCTGGCGCGCAGCTTGGTGGTGAGGTCGTCGTATTCGCTGCGCTGGGCACCAAGGGCCTTTTCGCGCTCCATCTTCAGCTCCAGCGCTGCCTGGAGCCCACCTTGCGCGGCGGCGTCAGACAGGCGGGCGAGTTCGTCACGCGCACGCTGCTCCTCGTCGGCCAGGGCCTTGGCCTGCTGGGTGGCGGTTTCGATGGAGCGATTGAGTTCGGCGCGGCGCGCCTCCAGGCTGCGCTGCGAGAACGTGGCTTCTTGCGCCTGGCGCTCCAGCGCGCGCTGCTGTTCGCGGCAGGCGGTGAGCCTGCGCTCCGCCTCGATGACCTTGTCGCCCAGCTGGGCCTCGCGCTCCTGGCTGTCGGCCAGTTGCATGTCCAGCTCTTCAAAGCGGGCCTCGGCGGCGACTCGGCGTTCCTGCAGGTCGGCCAGCTGGGCCTCGACCTCGGCCAGGTCGCCGTCGATCTGCTGGCTGCGCGCGCGGGTTTGTTCAGCGAGCTGGGTCAGGCGCAGGGTTTCAACCTGCAGCTCGTGGGCGCGGCTCTGGGTTTCAGTGGCTTCGCGGCGGGCGGCCACCAAGCGCTGGGAGGCATCGGCATACGCGGCCTCGGCGCGGACCAGGGCGGTGCGCGATTCTTCGGCGATGAGCGCTTGCGCGCGCAGCTCTTTTTCGAGGTGCTCGATCTCCTGCGCGCGGGCCAGCATGCCCGACTGCTCGGAGTCCTGCGCATAAAAGCTCACGCTGTGGGCGCTGACCGCATGGCCGGTAGGAACAAACACCATCTCCCCAGGTTGCAGCGTGCTGCGGCGGGCCAGAGCGTCGTCCAGGGTGGGCGCGGTGTAGCAGCCTTGCAGCCAGTCCACCAACACGGCCCGCAGGCCCGCGTCGTTCAAGCGCAGCAGGTCGGACAGGCGGGCGTGGGGGGACGATGTTTCGGGGTGGCCCGCCGCAGGGGCGCTGTAGAAAGCCAGGCGTGCGGGCGGCGCATCGTTGCCGCCGGAGCCGAGGAAGCCGCGCACCATGTCCAGGCGCCCTACTTCCAGCGCAGCCAGGCGCTCGCGCAGGGCAGCTTCCAGCGCGTTTTCCCAGCCGGGCTCGATGTGGATGCGGCTCCACAGGCCTTGCAGGCCGTCGAGGCCATGTTTGGCGAGCCAGGGGCGCAGCTTGCCGTCGGTCTTGACCTTTTCCTGCAGCGCCTTGAGCGCCTCCATGCGGGCCGACAGCTCGGCCTGGCGGGCGCTCTCGCTGTTCACGGCCTGCTGGCGCGCGCGGCGGTCGTCGTCCAGTTGGGGCACAGACTCCTGCAACTCGTGCAGGCGGGCTGCGGTGGTTTCGGCAATCTCTTGCGCTTCTTCGAGTTGCTCGCGCAGGTTGTCGAGGCGGGCTTCGTCGGGTGCGGCCAGCGCGTTGCGGTCGGTGCGCAGGCGCTCAAAGCGGGCGTCGAGCTGGCGGCTTTGCTCGTCAAAACTGCGCTGCTCGGCGGCCAGCACGCCGATCTGCTGCTGCACCTGCACCACGCTGCTGCGCTGCTCTGCCGTGCGGCTTTGGGCCTGGCGCAGGGCTTCTTCCAGATCAGGCATTTGCATGGCCTGCTCTTCCACCTGGGCAGCGAGCAGTTCGGCGCGCTCTTCGGCGTCCACACCCGCGCCAGCCAGGTTTTCCAGCTCGATGTCGGCCTCTTCCTTGCGGGCCTGCCACTGGGCGATCTGCTCGGCCAGCTGCACCAGGCGCTGTTCCACACGCTGGCGGCCTTCCACCACGTAGCGGATCTCGGCTTCGAGCTTGCCGACTTCGGCCGTGGCCTCGTACAGCTTGCCCTGGGCCTGGTTGACCTGGTCGCCCGCAGCGTAGTGGGCCTGGCGGATGGTTTCAAGGTCGGACTCAACCGCGCGCAGGTCGGCCATGCGCGATTCGAGGTCGTTCACAGCCTGCAGGCCATCCAGGCGCACCTTGTTCTGCTGCTCCTCCGCCTCGGCCCGCTTCAAGAACCACAGCTGGTGCTGCTTGAGTGTGGCGTCGGAGTTGAGCGCGTTGTATTTGGCAGCCACCTCGGCCTGTTTTTCGAGCTTTTCGAGGTTGGCGTTCAGCTCGCGCAGGATGTCTTCGACCCGCGTGAGGTTCTCGCGCGTGTCCGACAGACGGTTTTCGGTCTCGCGGCGACGCTCCTTGTACTTGGAGACGCCTGCAGCCTCTTCGAGGAACAGGCGCAGTTCCTCAGGGCGGCTTTCGATGATGCGGCTGATGGTGCCCTGGCCGATGATGGCGTAGGCGCGTGGGCCCAGGCCGGTGCCCAGGAACACGTCCTGCACGTCGCGGCGGCGAACGGGCTGGTTGTTCAGAAAATAGCTGCTGGTGCCGTCACGCGTGAGCACGCGGCGCACGGCCACCTCGCCGTATTGGCCCCACTGGCCGCCTGCGCGGTGGTCGGAGTTGTCGAACACCAGCTCCACGCTGGCACGGCTGGCCTGCTTGCGGGTGGTGGTGCCGCTGAAGATCACGTCCTGCATGGACTCGCCACGCAGCTCGCTGGCCTTGCTCTCGCCCAGCACCCAGCGCACCGCGTCCATGATGTTGGACTTGCCGCAGCCGTTCGGGCCCACCACGCCCACCAGTTGGCCGGGCAGCATGAAGTTGGTGGGTTCAGCGAACGACTTGAAACCGGAAAGCTTGATGGAGGTAAGACGCACGGGTCAGGGGGCGGGCAAAAATGGGAGAAGCGGGGATGGGAAGCTGCGCCGGACGGGCGTTCCGGCGGGGAACTCGCTGGCGGCAGCCACGGCGGAATGATACCGCGCCGCCTGCGTGCCCCCCTGCTCTGGCGGCTTGGGGCGGCTCCCTAAGCTGTGTATTGCGGAAACATTTGGTTAAAACAGGCCTTCCCGCGCATCCAGCATGACTCTACAGCTATCAATTTTGAACAACCCAACCCAGCTGGATCACCCGGCAAACAGCGCCTGGAAAGCCCCTGCCCCGCCCGGCGTTCAGGCCTGGGGCGGCAACCCGTCTACCGCATTGGTGCGGCGCACCAGGGCCTCGAACTCGGCCGCGGGCAGCGGGGGGCTCAGCAGGTAGCCCTGCCAGGCATGGCAGTTGTGCCGCTCCAGAAACTCGCGCTGCGCCTCGGTTTCCACCCCTTCGGCGATCACGCGCAGGCCCAGGCTGGTGCCCAGGGCCACCACGGTGCGGGCAATGGCAGCGTCGTTGGGGTCGGTGAGCACGTCGCGCACGAAGCTCTGGTCGATCTTGAGCTGGTCGAGCGGCAGGCGCTTGAGGTAGCTCAGTGACGAGTACCCGGTGCCAAAGTCGTCAAGCGAAAAGCCCACACCGTAGCCCTTGAGCTGGCCCATCTTGTCGATGGTGTCTTCCACATCTTCCAGCAGCAGGCCTTCGGTCATCTCCAGCTTGAGCTGGCGGCCATCGACCCCGGCACCGGCCAGGGCGGCGAGCACCTGAGCCACAAAGCCGCTCTGGTGGAACTGGCGCGGGCTCACGTTGACGGCCAGGCTCAGGGGCGCCAGTGCGGGCTGCAGCGCCCACGACGCCAAGCACTGGCAGGCGGTCTTCAGCACCCATTCGCCCAGCGGCAGGATGAGCCCAGTCTCCTCGGCCAGCGGGATGAAATGGGCGGGCGACACAAACCCGTCACGCGGGTGGCGCCAGCGCAGCAGGGCCTCGGCGCCGATGATGCGGCCATGGTCGATCTGAGGCTGGTAGTACAGCTCGAACTGCCCCTGGGCCAGGCCCGTGCGCATGTCCAGCTCCAGCGCGGCCCGCGCGCTCACGGCGGCCTGCATTCTGGGGTCGTAGAAGCGCAGGGTGTCACGGCCCGCGTCCTTGGCCTGGTAGAGCGCCAGGTCTGCGCGCTTGAGCAGCTCGTCCGCCGTCTCGCGCATGCCGCTGAACACCGCCACGCCCATGCTCAGCGAGCTGTGGTGCGTGTCGCCATCGAGCAGGTAGGGCTCGCGCAGCACGGCCAGGATGCGCTGGCCCACCTCTTCGCCGCGTGCCGCCGCCTCTTCGGGGCTGGCGCCCAGGTCTTCCAGCACCACCACAAACTCGTCGCCGCCCTGGCGGGCCACGGTGTCGTCTTCATGCACGCAGCCGCGCAGGCGGTGCGCCACCTGCAACAGCAGGGTGTCGCCCCGGTCGTGGCCCCGGGTTTCATTGAGGGTCTTGAAGTTGTCCAGGTCCAGCATCAAAAGCGCACCGCTGCGGTGGTGGCGCGCGCTGGTGGCCAGTGCCTGCTGCAGCCGGTCCATCAGCAGGCGCCGGTTGGGCAGGCGGGTGAGCGGGTCGTAGTACGCCAGGGTGTTGATCTCTTCCTCGGCCGCCTTGTGCTGGCTCAGGTCCTGCATGGTGATGAGGCGCCCGCCATCGACAAAGATGCCGGAGATCTCAACCGGCTTGAGCTTGCCGTCGGCGCACCGGATGGTGTATTCGGCGGCGGGGATCACGCCCTGGTTTTTGGCCTCGATCAGCTTTTGCCGGGTGGCATCGCGCTCCACCGCGTCCGGGTAGGCGCGCTGCCACCAGGTGTCCACATCGGGGACTTCTTCCTGTGTGTAGCCGCAGATCTGCACGTAGCGCTCGTTGCGGAAGCTGATGAGGCCATCGTCCTGCACCAGGCACAGGCCCATGGGCAGGCGCTCCAGGATGCTGCGCAGGCGCTGCTCGTTGGCGCGCAGGGTTTCTTCCATGCGCTTGCGGGAGGTGATGTCCTGCACCACGGCAATGTGGTGGCCGGTGAACCACATCGACGACACAGTGAGGTCGCCCCAGACCACATGCCCGTCCTTGTGGATGTAGCGTTTTTCGGTCCGGTACTCGGGCAGTTCGCCGCTCTTGAGGCGCCGCACCTGAGCCATGTCGGCGGCCAGGTCGTCGGGGTGGGTGAGGCTCTGGAAGGTCTTGCCCACCAGCTCCTGCACACTGTAGCCCAGGATGTCGGCATGCCGCTGGTTGGCGCGCAGGAACTGTCCGGTGTCGGAATCCACCTGCGCCACCCCTACGGTGGCCTGGTTGAACAGGGCACCAAACCGCTCTTCGCTTTCGCGCCGCGCGTCGTCCGAGACCTGGGCGCGCACCAGCGCCAGGGTGCGCTGGCGCACCAGCAGCCCCACCGTGGACGCGGCCAGCAGCGACACCAGCACACCAGCCAGCCCCGCCAGCAGCGGCAGCCGTGCCTCTTGCGGCGCCAGGAACGAGCGCGTGGGATAAAAGGTCAGCTGCCAGCGCCGGTCGTGCGCCACCAGGTCGCGCACCAGTGGCCGCGCGCCGGGCAGGCCGGGCGATGTCTGCTCCAGCAGCGGGCGCACCTTGGTGTCGCGGGCGTCCGTGCGCACCGGGCCCTGGTCGGTCATGGCCACGGCGATGCCGTTCAGAAAGCCCTGGCTGCCGAGGCCCTGCACCAAGTCGTACACCCGCAGGGTAGAGGCCACGGCCCCCACAAACCGCTGCTCGGCAGTGCCCGCCGTGGGGTCGAACACCGGCACGCGGATCACGATGCCCTGGCGGTATTTTTCTTCCTGGATCAGGTCGAACGGCGCCGACACCACGGTCTGGCCGCTGTCGCGGCTGTAGCGCATGGCCGCCAGATTGGTGGGCTGGGCGCTGATGTCCAGGCCCAGCACCCCTTCGTTGCCCACCATGGGCCAGAGGTACTCGGCCACAAAGTATTCGGCACGCTCACCCGGCGGGTGGATGCGGAAGTTGGGGAAGCCATCGGGCGAGAGCGAGGTGTCCACCCGCACGCGGGCCTCGTAGGCTTCGCGTTCCGGGCCTGGCACCCAGCGGGTGAACGACAGGTTGCGCACCCCCGGGTAACGTTGGCCCACTTCCATCTCGCTGGCGGCGCGCTCGAAGTCCAGCCGCGACAGATGGGGGTTGGCGGTGAACAGGCCCCGCAGGCCGTTGACCACCTCAGTGTGCCCGGTGATGCGCTGGCCCAGCGCATCGGAAAAAGCCCGCGCCTCCTGCACAAACCGCGCTTCGTCAATTTGTGCCATCGAATCCGCCTGGTGTGCTCCCAGCCACAGGCTGAGGCACAGCCCCAGCACGGCCACGCCCAGGCCAGACCACCAGTGCCTGTAGCGGCCCGGCGCAAGCGGGCCGGCCGGGAGGGGGGAACTCGGGGGGAGAGTCAGACGAATGCCTCAGCCGGGGAGCAGGTTGGTGGGAAGCCAGCCAGGCAACAAGTCGGCCAGCCAGAGCGGGATGGACGCAGGATAGCGGCAAACCCGGCCCAGCGGCACCAACATTTTGTTACCGCGCAACATTCAATGAAAAAATGCCGTCTCCGCAACACTGTCATGCTTTGCAAGCTATGAAATGATGAGCGCATTTCATGACCGGTGGGTCGCAGCCACCGGATATGGGGCAAAACGGCTGTGGTTCTCATTCACATCCAGCGCCCGCCCAATGGGCGGGAAGGCGCGCTGCGGGCAGGCGTCCCGCTCGCACACCTTGCAACCCATGCCGATGGGCACGGCCGCATCGGGGTTGGCGAGATGGAGCCCGCGTGAGTACACCAGTTGCGGCGCATGCCGGATATCGCAGCCCAGCGCCACCGAGAACTCCTTGCCCGGCACGCCCCACCCGCCCCCGCTGCGCGACACGGTGCGCGCCACCCACAGGTAGGCGCGGCCATCGGGCATGCGTGCCACCTGCGGCACGATGCGGCCCGGCTGTGCGAAGGCCTCGTACACATTCCACAGCGGGCAGGAGCCACCGATCTTGCTGAAGTGAAAGTGTGTGGCCGACTGCCGCTTGCTGATGTTGCCCGCGCGGTCCACCCGGATGAAGAAGAACGGCACGCCGCGCGCACTGGGCCGCTGCAGCGTGGACAGGCGGTGGCACACGGTCTCGAAGCCCACACCAAACTGCTGGCCCAGTCGGTCGATGTCGTAGTGCGCCGCTTCGGCCGCCCGCAGAAAGGCCGTGTAGGGCAACACCAGCGCCCCCGCAAAGTAGTTGGCCAGACCAATGCGCGCCAGCGCCCGGGCCTGGTCGCTGGACAACCCGGCGCTGTCGGCCAAGCGCTGCAGCTCGGCGCCCTGCTCCAGAAACGCCAGCTGCGTCGCCATCTGAAACGCGCGCTGCCCGCGCTCCAGCCCCGCCGCCAGCTGCAGCAGCCCGGCCTCGGCCTGGAACACGCGCTGCGCCTGCCCCGGCAGGTCGGCCACATCCACCACCCTCACGCCGTGGGCGGCCAGCAGGCGTTGGGCCAGCGCCTCATCGGCCCGGCCGGGCAGCAGGCCCCATTCAGCGGCACAGCGTTCGGCAGCATCGTCCAGCTCGGCAATGTGGTTCTGGCGCGCAAAGAAGAAGTCACGCACTTCTTCATAGGCCATGGGTGGGTGCGGGGCCAACACGCCCTCGCCGCTGCGGTCGTTGCCCAGGGCCGCCAGCCGCTCCAGCGCCTGGCGGTGCCGCTGGTGCAGCGCCAGCAGCGTGCGCGCCACGGCGGGCATGCCTGCGGCCAGCTCGCGGATCTCGGCCAGGGACACGGCATCGCCAGCGCCGTCTCCGGCCAGGCCCGCAGGCAGGTCCGCCAGCACCTCGCGCAGGCCGGTGATGAGGCGCGCCTCGTCGTCATCCGAAAAGCGCTGCACATCTACACCGAACACGGCATTGATCTTGAGCAGCACGGGCACCGTGAGCGGGCGCTGGTTTTGCTCCAGCTGGTTGAGGTAGCTGGCCGACAGGTCCAGCGCCCGGGCCAGCGCCACCTGGGTCATGCCGCGCTCTTCGCGCAGGCGGCGCAAGCGCACACCCATGAAGGTTTTTTTCATTCCATCTTTCTCAGTGGTGCTTGGCAGCACCTTCAATATCATCCGCAATATTTGCAAACTGACTTATTTTTATTCGCAATCATTCACCAATTCAGGACTTACAGAGGGATGTCATTGTGCGTAAATTGCGAAGCATGACAACCCCTCAAGGCACCGTCGAGCTGACGGAAATCGTCTTCCCCGCCGAAGCCAACCACTACGGCACGCTGTTTGGCGGCAACGCCCTGCAGCTCATGGCCAAGGCGGCGTTTCTGGCAGCGCGCGGCGCCGCACAGCGCGATGTGGTGATGGCGGGCGTGACCGACGTGCGTTTTCTGGCCCCCGTGCCCGTGGGCCACGTGCTCACGCTGCGCGCCTGGGTCACCCGCGTCGGCCGCAGCTCGCTCACCGTGTGCGTGACCGGTCTGGCCGCCACGCTGGGCTCGCCCCAGGACGAAGTGCTGAAGGGGATTTTTGAAATGGTGGCGGTGGATGGCAAAGGCCGCCCCGCTGCCATCACCAACACATATGTAAACCAGGAGACCGCATGACTACCACCGTTGAAACCCCGGGCTTCAAGCCCAAGAAGTCCGTCGCGCTCTCGGGCGTGACGGCGGGCAACACCGCCCTCTGCACAGTAGGCCGCACGGGCAACGACCTGCACTACCGGGGCTACGACATCCTCGACATTGCCGAGGTCTGCGAGTTTGAAGAAATCGCCCACCTACTGGTACACGGCAAGCTGCCCACGCGCGCTGAACTGCGTGCCTACAAGTCCAAGCTCAAGGCCCTGCGCGGCCTGCCGATGAGTGTGAAGCAGGCGCTGGAGCAACTGCCCGCCGCCAGCCACCCCATGGACGTGATGCGCACGGGCGTCTCGGCCCTGGGCTGTGCGCTGCCTGAAAAGGACGACCACAACCTGCCGGGTGCGCGCGACATTGCCGATCGGTTGATGGCATCACTCGGTTCGATGCTGCTCTACTGGCACCACTGGGCCAGCTCGGGCCGCCGCATCGAGGTGGAGACCGATGACGACTCCATCGGCGCGCACTTCTTGCACCTGCTGCACGGCTCCAAGCCCAGCGCGGCGTGGGAACGCGCCATGCACACCTCGCTGAACCTGTATGCCGAGCATGAGTTCAACGCCAGCACCTTCACCGCCCGCGTGGTGGCAGGCACGGGCAGCGACATGTATTCGGCCATCACCGGCGCCATCGGCGCGCTGCGGGGCCCCAAGCATGGCGGCGCGAACGAGGTGGCTTTCGAGATCCAGAAACGCTACGACAGCCCGGACGAAGCCGAGGCCGACATCCGCCGCCGCGTGGAGGCCAAGGAGGTGGTCATTGGCTTCGGCCACCCGGTCTACACCGTGAGCGACCCGCGCAATGTGGTCATCAAAGGCGTTGCGCACAACTTGTCGCAAGAGGCTGGCAGCACCAAGATGTACGACATTGCCGAGCGGCTGGAGACCGTGATGTGGGAGGTGAAAAAGATGTTCCCCAACCTCGACTGGTTCAGCGCCGTGAGCTACCACATGATGGGTGTGCCTACCGCCATGTTCACTCCGCTGTTCGTCATCGCACGCACCAGCGGCTGGGCGGCGCACATCATCGAGCAGCGGCAGGACAACAAAATCATCCGGCCGAGTGCGAACTACACCGGGCCCGAAGACCTGGCGTTCGTACCAATCCAGGACCGCAAGTAAAACCAAACGGCCGAAGCCCCCTGCCCCACGCTCATGAACACTCTGTATCGCAAGAAGCTGCCCGGCACGCAGCTCGACTACTTTGATGCCCGAGAGGCCGTCGAAGCCCTGCAACCGGGCGCCTGGGCCACCCTGCCCTACACCGCCCGGGTCCACGCCGAAAACATCGTGCGCCGCGCCGACCCGGCCACCATCAACGACTGCCTGCGCCAGCTCGTCGAGCGGCGCAGCGACCGCGACTTCCCCTGGTACCCGGCGCGCGTGGTGTGCCACGACATCCTGGGTCAGACGGCGCTGGTGGATCTGGCGGGCCTGCGCGATGCGATTGCCAAGGAGGGCGGCGACCCGGCCCAGGTGAACCCCGTGGTGCCAGTGCAGCTCATCGTGGACCATTCCCTGGCCGTGGAGTGTGGCGGGTTCGACCCCGATGCCTTCGCCAAGAACCGCACCATCGAAGACCGCCGCAACGAAGACCGCTTCCACTTCATCGAGTGGACCAAAAAAGCCTTTGCCAATGTGGATGTGATCCCGGCGGGGAACGGGATCATGCACCAGATCAATCTGGAAAAAATGTCACCCGTGGTCCAAGCCGACCGGGGGGTGGCCTACCCCGACACCTGCGTGGGCACCGACAGCCACACCCCCCATGTGGATGCGCTGGGCGTGATCGCCATCGGCGTGGGCGGCCTGGAGGCCGAGAACGTGATGTTGGGGCGTGCATCGATGATGCGGCTGCCCGAAATCGTGGGCGTGCAACTGACCGGCCAGCGCCAGGACGGCATCACCGCCACCGATGTGGTGCTGGCGCTCACCGAGTTTCTGCGCAAGGCCAAGGTGGTGGGTGCGTACCTGGAGTTCTTTGGCGACGGTGCAAGCAAGCTCACGATTGGCGACCGCGCCACCATCTCGAACATGGCGCCCGAATACGGCGCCACGGCGGCCCTGTTCAGCATCGACGAACAGACGCTGGAGTATCTGACGCTGACGGGCCGCGAGGCGGAACAAGTGAAGCTGGTCGCGACCTATGCCAAGGCGGCGGGATTGTGGTCAGACACCCTCCAGGACGCTGTCTATGCGCGCAACCTGGTGTTCGACCTGTCGAGCGTGGTGCGCAACCTGGCCGGCCCCTCCAACCCCCACGCGCGTGTTGCCACGTCCGACCTGGCGGCCCAAGGCATCGCGGGCCCCTGGGCCATGCCCGCACCGCAGGACGGCACGATGCCCGATGGCGCCGTGGTCATTGCCGCCATCACCAGCTGCACCAACACCAGCAACCCGCGCAACGTGATCGCCGCCGCGCTGCTGGCGCGCAACGCCAACCGGCTGGGTCTCACGCGCAAGCCCTGGGTCAAGACCTCGCTGGCGCCCGGCTCCAAGGCGGTGGAGCTGTATCTGAAGGAAGCGGGCTTGCTGGCCGACCTGGAAAAGCTCGGCTTTGGCATCGTGGCCTTTGCCTGCACCACGTGCAACGGGATGAGTGGCGCGCTGGACCGTGCCATCCAGCAGGAGATCATTGACCGCGACCTCTACGCCACCGCCGTGCTCTCGGGCAACCGCAATTTCGACGGGCGCATCCACCCCTATGCCAAGCAGGCGTTTCTGGCCTCGCCCCCGCTGGTCGTGGCCTATGCAATTGCGGGCACGGTGCGTTTTGACATCGAAAAGGATGTGCTAGCGGTGGTGGACGGCCAGGCGATTCGCCTCAAAGACCTGTGGCCCAGCGATGCAGAAATCGACGCCGTGGTGAAGGTTGCCGTCAAACCCGCACAGTATCGCGCCGTGTACGAACCCATGTTCGCCATCCGGCCGGGCGATGGCGAGCGCGTCTCGCCGCAGTACGGCTGGCGAACACAGTCCACCTACATCCGCCGCCCGCCCTACTGGGACACCGAGGGCATCGGCGCGCTGGCCGCCCACCCGCGCACGTTGAAAGGCATGCGCCCACTGGCCATCCTGCCCGACAACATCACCACTGACCACCTCTCGCCGTCGAACGCAATCTTGCGGAACAGCGCAGCGGGCGAATACCTGGCCCACATGGGCGTGCCCGAGGAGGACTTCAACTCCTACGCCACGCACCGGGGCGACCACCTCACGGCCATGCGCGCCACGTTTGCCAACCCGCAGCTCGTCAACGAGATGGCCGTGGTGGATGGCCAAGTGAAAAAAGGCTCGCTCGCCCGCGTGGAGCCCGAAGGCCAAGTCATGCGCATGTGGGAGGCCATGGAAACCTATCTGAACCGCCGCCAGCCGCTCATCATCATTGCCGGTGCCGACTACGGCCAGGGGTCCAGCCGCGACTGGGCCGCCAAGGGCGTGCGGCTTGCCGGGGTGGAGGTGGTGGTGGCCGAGGGCTTTGAGCGCATCCACCGCACCAACCTGATTGGCATGGGGGTGTTGCCGCTGGAGTTTGAGGCGGGGGTCAACCGCATCACGCTGGGGCTGGATGGGACGGAGGTGTATGGCGTGGAGGGTGATCTGATGCCCGGTGCGACGGTGATGCTTGTTGTTCAACACAAGCTGGGTGAGGTGGTGAGAGTGCCCATGCGCTGTCGGCTGGACACTGCAGAGGAGGTTTCGGTGTACGCGGCGGGTGGTGTGCTGCAGCGTTTTGCGCAGGATTTTTTGGCGGCGCGGGCTGGGGTCGCCCCCTCTCCCCAACCCCTCTCCCGCGAGGGGAGAGGGGCTCGCGCACGATGACAATCGCTGCTATTTATCTTGCTCCCCTCGCCCCTTGTGGGAGAGGGGCCGGGGGAGAGGGGGCCTACCCATGGACCAACGCCAATTCACCAAAACCCTGCGCCAGAACATGACCGACGCCGAACAGCTGCTCTGGAGGCACCTGCGCGCCCACCGCATGGACGGCCAGAAGTTCCGCCGCCAACAACCCATCGGCCCCTATATCGTGGACTTTGTGCATTTCGGCCTGCGGCTGATCGTGGAAGCCGATGGCGGGCAGCATGTGGATTCGGAGCACGACGCTGCCCGCGACACCTGGCTGCACAGCCAGGGCTTCACCCTGCTGCGGTTTTGGAACAACGACATCCTGCACAACACGGATGCGGTGCTGGAAAGCATCTGGAATGCTGTGCGTGCGGGCACCCCCTCTCCCCCGGCCCCTCTCCCACAAGGGGCGAGGGGAGGAACACCATGAACAACCATCCTTCTCAAATCAAAATCCCTGCCACTTACATGCGTGGCGGCACCAGTAAAGGCGTGTTCTTCCAACTGCAGGACTTGCCCGCCCCCGCCCAACAACCCGGCCCCGCCCGCGACGCCCTGCTGCTGCGCGTACTGGGCAGCCCTGATCCGTACGGCAAGCAGATCGACGGCATGGGCAATGCGTCGTCGAGCACCAGCAAGGCCGTGATTCTGTCGCGCAGCACGCGGCCGGGCCACGACGTGGACTACCTGTTTGGCCAGGTATCCATCGACCAGCCCTTCGTGGACTGGAGCGGCAACTGCGGCAACCTGTCGGCCGCTGTGGGGCCGTGCGCCATTCACATGGGGCTGATCGATGCGGCGCGGATTCCGCAGGACGGCACCATCCCCATCCGCATCTGGCAGGCCAACATCGGCAAGACCATCGTGGCGCATGTGCCCATCAGCAACGGTCAGGTGCAGGAGACGGGCGACTTCGAGCTGGACGGCGTGACCTTTGCCGCCGCCGAGGTGGCGCTGGAGTTCATGGACCCGGCGGACGATGGCGATGATGGGGGAGCCATCTCGGCAGCGCCGGGCCGCCCCAAGCTGGCGAGGGCCCCCTCGGGGGGCAGCGAACCACACGCAGTGGGGAGCGTGGGGGCGTTGTTCCCGACGGGCAACGTGGTGGACACCTTGGAGGTGCCCGGGGTCGGCAGCTTCGCCGCCACGCTGATCAACGCGGGCATCCCCACCATCTTTCTCAATGCGCAAGAGCTGGGTTACACCGGCACCGAGCTGCAGCAGGCCATCAACGGCGATGCGGCGGCACTGGCGCGCTTCGAGACGATCCGTGCATACGGCGCCCTGCGCATGGGACTGATCCAGCACGTGAGCGAGGCCGCCACGCGCCAGCACACGCCCAAGATCGCGTTTGTCGCGCCACCGGCCAGCTACACGGCCTCCAGCGGCAAAGCCATTGACGCCAAAGACATCGACCTGCTAGTGCGCGCGCTCTCCATGGGCCAGCTGCACCACGCCATGATGGGCACGGCGGCCGTGGCCATTGGCACGGCCGCAGCCATCCCCGGCACGCTGGTCAACCTGGCAGCGGGCGGGGGCGTGCGCAGCAGCGTGCGGTTTGGCCACCCCTCGGGCACCCTGCGTGTGGGGGCCGAGGCAGTCCAGACCGACGGCCAGTGGACAGTGACCAAGGCCCTCATGAGCCGCAGCGCCCGCATCCTGATGGAAGGCTGGGTGCGTGTGCCCGGCGGTACTTTTTGATTTTTCTGGCCTCTTCCGCCCGTCCATCAAGACTTCATAGCTACAAAAACAATAGCAAATCAAATCCTTACAATTCATGAACACCAAACAACAACTCAAGGCCCTGGCCCACGCCCGCCGGGGTGTCATCGTGCCCGGCGCGTTCAACGCGCTTTCCGCCCGTGTCGTAGCCGACCAGGGCTTTGAAGCCATCTACATCACCGGCGCAGGCGTCACCAACATGTGGTTCGGCCTGCCCGACCAGGCCTTCATGGGCCTCACCGACATTGCAGACCACACTGCCCGCATCCGCGATGCGGTGGAGTTACCGCTCATCGTGGATGCCGACACGGGCTTTGGCAACGCACTCAACACCTACCACGCGGTGCGAACGCTGGAGCGCGCAGGTGCCGACTGCATCCAGCTCGAAGACCAGGTCAGCCCCAAGCGCTGCGGGCATTTCAACGGCAAGGAGGTGATCAGCACCGACGAGATGCTGGGCAAGATCAAAGCCGCCGTGGACGCTCGCCGCGAGGCAGGCACCCTCATCCTGGCACGCACGGATGCCTGCGCCACCCAGGGCTTTGAAGCGGCAGTGGAGCGCGCCCAGCGCTTTCAGGAGGCGGGTGCAGACATTCTGTTTGTGGAGGCCGTTACCACGCTGGAAGAGATCCGCGCCCTGCCCCAGCGTCTGGCCGCGCCCCAGCTGATGAACATGGTGATCGGCGGCAAGACGCCCATCACCAGTGCCGAAGAACTGGCCGGGCTGGGCTATGGCCTGGTGCTGTACGCCAACGCGGCGCTGCAGGGCGCGGTGGCTGGCATGCAAAAGGCACTGACCGTGCTGCGCGAGCAGCAACGCATCGACGAAGACCCGGCCCTGGTAGCGCCGTTTGCCGAGCGCCAGCGCCTGGTGCGCAAAACCGAGTGGGATGCGCTCGAAACCAAATACACCTGAAGGAGCCTTGTGTGTTTATGCACACAGCGCCGCACAAAGGCATTGGGCGCGGCACAATGGTCGCTCCATGCACTCTGCGCGCGCTGCCCAATGCACAGCATTCCTTCCCTGAACGTGGTGGACCTGATGCTCGATGCCGTCTGCCTCGTCAATGTGGACAGCTCCATCGTTTTTGTCAGCCCCGCATTCGAGCGCATTTTTGGCTACCACCCCAAAGAAGTGGTGGGCAAGCGCATGCTGGACATCGTGCACCCCGATGACCTTGCCATCACCCAGCGCCAGGCCAAGAGCGTGACCGAGGGCAACCTGCAGCTGCAGTTTGAGAACCGCTACCTACGCAAAGACGGCACCATTGCCCATATCCGCTGGACGGCGCGCTGGCTGCCCGAACAGCAGGTGCGGCTGGCCGTGGCGCACGACATCACCGAGCGCCGCCTCACCGAATCCATGCAGGCCGTGATCTACGCGATCTCCGAGGCCGCCCACACCACGCAGAACCTGCAGGCGCTGTTCCAGCACATCCACCAGATCATCGGGCGGCTGCTGCCCGCCACCAACTTTGCGGTGGCGCTGTACGACGCGCAGGCCGATTCGCTGAGTTTTCCCTACCACGTCAACGAATCACTGCCCGCCCCGCCCCCCATGGCGCTGGCGCAGGATGCGCTGTGTGCCGAGGTCATCCACAACGGCTGCACCTTGCTGCTGACCCCCGAGAACCGCACAGCCCATCCGCCACCCGCCCCGCAGCAGCGCCCGCCGCTGTACTGGCTGGGCGTGCCCCTGCAAACCCAGAAAGGCGCGATTGGCGCGCTGGTGCTGCAAAGCTACACCGAACAGGGCCGCTACACCGACAAGGACAAGGACCTGCTGCAGTTCGTCTCTACCCAGGTGGCCGCAGCCATCGAACGCAAGCAGATGCACGAGCGCCTGGAGCACATGGCGCAGTACGACCAGCTCACGCACCTGCCCAACCGCCAGCTGTTTCTGGACCGCCTCAAGACCGCCCTGGCCCGTGCACGGCGCGACCAGCGTCTGCTGTCGCTGCTGTTCATCGACCTGGACCGGTTCAAGGAGGTCAACGACACCCTGGGCCACGCCATGGGCGACCTGTTGCTGCAGCGGGTGGCGCAGCGTTTGCTTGAATGTGTGCGCGGCTCCGACACCGTGGCCCGCCTGGGGGGCGACGAATTTGTGGTGCTGCTCGAAAGTGGCCTGGCCCGCGACCACGCCACCACAGTGGCCGACAAGATCCTGTCGGCCTTTACGCAGCCGTTTGACCTGGAAGGCATTCGCCTGAACATCCAGCCCAGCATTGGCGTGGCCATCTACCCCGAACACGGGGGTGAAGAACACCACCTGCTCGGCCACGCCGACGAGGCCATGTACCAGTCGAAGAAAAGCGGCGGCAACCAGGTGCGTGTGGCACAGCAGGCAGAAACCCAGCCCCTCTGACCCAAGCCCTCCGGCAGGCAGGGCCAAGCCCCCGTGCGGCGGGTGTTCGCTGCACAATCCGGGCCGCAGCAAGCCCGGCGGCCCGCCCGCCCCTCCCCACAAGATTCAACCCCATGCTCTACAACGCCCTCAAGCTCGCCCATGTCCTGTCCATCATCGTGTGGATCGGTGGCATGGTGTTTGCCCATTTCTTTCTGCGCCCTGCGGCGCAGTCGCTGGAGCCGCCGCAGCGCCTGCGGTTGATGCACGATGTGCTGCAGCGTTTTCTGGGCGCCGTCACCGTGGCGGTGGTCATCGTGCTCGTCAGCGGGCTGTGGATGATCGGCAACGTCGCCCGGCAGGCCGCCCAGTCGGGCGGAAGCTTTGCCATGCCGCTGGACTGGACCATCATGGCCACGCTGGGCATCGTGATGATGGCCATCTTCGGCCATATCCGTTTTGCGCTCTTTCGCCGCCTGCAACGGGCGGTGGCCGCGTCCGACTGGCCCGCAGGCGGCCAGGCCATGGCAGCGATCCGCCAGTGGGTGGCGGTGAACCTGGGCCTGGGCGTGGCCATTGTGGTCATCACCCTGCTGCTGTAACCCACGGCAACGCATTGCGCAGGCCGCTGGCCACAGTGCACCTACTTCAGGCGCGGGCAAGCCGCTGCTGACACACCCTGGTCCTGCGGCTCCTCTACCATCGGGTAACGAGGAGCCCTGCTACGTGTTCAAGTATTTCGAAAGTCGCCTTCCCCCCTATCCCCCCGCCGAACCCCATCTGCCCCCGAAGGACTTCATGGCCTTTGTGTGGGACTGCACCCGTGGCCTGCGCGGCTACGTGGTGGCCATGGCGGCGTTGTCAGCAGCCATTGCCGTGTTCGAGGCCCTGCTGTTTGCGGTGCTCGGCCACGTGGTGGATTGGTTGTCTACCGTGGCGCCCCATGCGCTGTGGGCAGAGCACAAAGGGGCGATCCTGGGCATCGTCGCGCTGCTGATGGGCACGCTGGTGCTGGTCTCCTGGCAAACCAGCCTCAAGCACCAGGTGCTGGCCATCAACTTTCCGCTGCGCCTGCGCTGGAACTTCCACCGCCTGATGCTGGGCCAGAGCATGGCCTTCTATGCCGACGAGTTCGCGGGCCGTATCACCACCAAGATCATGCAGACCGCGCTGGCCGTGCGCGACATGATCTTCACCACCACCGATGTGGTGATCGGCATGGGCATCTACCTGGTCACCATCCTCGTGTTGCTGGCGGGGTTCGATGCGCGGCTGATTGTGCCGTTTGCGCTCTGGATCGTGGCCTATGGCCTGGCCTGCTGGTACTTTGTGCCGCGCCTGGGCAAGGTGGGCAAGGCGCAGGCCGACGCGCGCTCGGTGATGACCGGGCGCATCACCGATGCCTACACCAACATCGCCACCGTCAAGCTGTTTTCGCACACGCGGCGCGAGTCCGAGTTTGCGCGGGCGGCCATGGATGCCTTCAAGCTCACGGGCTATGCACAGATGCGGCTGGTTAGCCTCTTCGAGATCGTGAACCAGGCACTGGTGGTGGCGATGATCCTGGGCGCCTGCGGCACGGCGCTGTGGCTCTGGACGCTGGGCGAGGTGGGCGCGGGCGCCGTGGCCGCCGTCATCGCCATGACGCTGCGCGTGTCGGGCCACGCCCACTGGGTGATGTGGGAGATGACCACGCTGTTCGAGAGCGTGGGCACCATCCAGGACGGCATCAACACCCTGACCAAGCCGCGCACCGTGGTCGATGCACCCGATACACAGCCGCTGCAGGTGACGCACGGCGAGGTGCGCTTCGACAACGTGAGCTTTGCCTACGAGAACCAGGGGGCTGCCTCCGGCAAGGGCCGCCCGGTCATCGATGCGCTGCAGCTCACCATCCGCCCGGGCGAAAAGATCGGTCTCATCGGCCGCTCAGGCGCGGGCAAGTCCACCCTTGTGAACCTGCTGCTGCGCTTTCACGACGTGCACGCGGGCCGCGTGCTCATCGACGGGCAGGACATTGCCCATGTCACACAAGACAGCCTGCGCCGCAACATCGGCATGGTCACGCAAGACACCTCGCTGCTGCACCGCTCCATGCGCGACAACATCCTCTATGGCCGCCCCGATGCGACCGAAGAGGACATGCATATCGCCGCCCGCCGCGCCGAGGCCGCCGAATTCATCGAAACCCTGAGCGACCTGCACGGCCGCACCGGCTACGACGCCCAGGTGGGCGAACGCGGCGTGAAGCTCTCGGGCGGCCAGCGCCAGCGCGTGGCCATTGCGCGCGTGATGCTCAAGGACGCGCCCATCCTGCTGCTGGACGAAGCCACCAGCGCGCTCGACTCCGAGGTCGAGGCCGCCATCCAGCAAAGCCTGGACAGCCTGATGGAAGGCAAGACCGTGATCGCCATTGCGCACCGGCTGTCCACCATCGCAGCCATGGACCGGCTCATCGTGCTGGACGCTGGCCGCATCGTGGAGGAAGGCACCCATGTGCAGTTGCTGGCGCTGGGGGGCGTGTATGCGCGGCTGTGGGGCCACCAGAGCGGCGGGTTCCTGGGCGAGTCGGACGAAGACTAAGGGTCTGTTTGCGATCTCGCAGGGGATCGCGTTGGAGCGCCATCGTGATGGACGTGGACGCTTCGGATGCGCTGCATGGCCTCATGCCCATGCAAGCTGCCGGGGCGCCAAAGCTTCGAGTTCATCCGCCCGATTTCGCTCCAAGCCTGCGGGCAGTGGTCTTTGCGGGTAGTCTGCGGCGTTGCGGCGCTTGTGGATAGCCGGGCTATCCACTGCACACCGCGCCTGGCACCCTATCCCGCAAAGACCGCTGTGCGCCCCCGGGGAGATCGTAAACAGGCTCCAAGCCACCTGGGTACATATTCCGGATGCACCTGAACACTGAGTTCGTTTCGACCAGACCACTCCGCCGGCACCGCTCACAGGCCGCCCCCCCCTTTTCAGGTGCTCTTCTACGGCAGAATTCGGCCAAAGGCCGTCCTTCGCATCGATGCCACAACTCTGACCGTTGAGCAGCCAAGCGGCCCCTCCGGTTTAGTCAGCTTGCAGCCAATCGGCAAGCGATCTTGCCGGTTCTCTGAGATCCGTCACAGTAAGCCCTTATCCGCTGCCAATGCCGAGCCGCAATAGGACGATAAGATCATCGTGACGTTCATCATCGCAACAAGAATTGACCCAATGCAAACCTCGAATCTGACACTTTCTGGCGGTTGCGCAGGGACCGCCCCCGTCACTGCGTCGACGGCTGCTGCGGCCTGGCGCAGATCGGCGCAAGTCTTGATCACGACGTTCTTTGCCTGCGTCTTGCCCGATCCGGTCATCGCGGATCAGGTACCTACAGCGCCACAAGCTGCCGCCCCCTCAACCGCTGCAGAGTTGCGGTCGATCTACGAAGACTATCGGAGGAACTACGTCGCTTTTCGCTTGCTCGAGGCGAAACAGGATCTCGAACGCTACATTTTCTCGGCCGAGCAAGCGAACGACGCAGGCTCTCAATCCAGCGGAAGGATGCTGCTCGCAGATTTGTTGAACCGCCAAGGCAATATAGAGGGGGCGCTCGTCCAGGCAGAGCTAGCGTTAAAGTTTGCACGCAAGTCCGACAGCGCCTTGGTGGAAGCCAACGCCTGGCAAGTGATCGGAGACATACGCGAAAGCAAGGGTGACCTCAAGGCTGCCACCACCGCGCGGGAGCAAGCACTGGTCTTGGCCAAGCGAGCCGGCGACCAGCGTGGAGTGGCCGACTTGTACAGTGCTTTGGCTCAGCGCGACAAACTCGAAGGTCGGTCCAAAGATGCGGAAGAGCGCTACTTGGAAGCGGCAAAAACGTACCGTGAACTCGGCGACGCTACTGGAGAAAGCACTGCACTGCGTCAACTTGCGGACATCTCGATCGCGCGAGGCCAATATGTCAAAGGACGGGAACAGGCCGAACGCGCCCTGAGCGTGGCGATTGCGGGGAAGGATCGTCAGGCCGAGGCGCATGCTCTTCGCGAACTCGGGTGGCTCGCTGCAGTTGAACGCAAGATCCCGGAAGCCTACACTCGATACGCCGAGGCGCTGGCAATCTATCTGAACATCGGCGATGCGCAGGGCGAGGCAAACGTCTACTACAGCTGGGGCGAAATTTCCCGCGTCTATACGCAGTCTGGTGAGGGCCGCGAGAGGTACGAGAAGGCGCTTGCAATCTATCAGAGGCTTGGCGATCGCCAGGGGCAGGCGAACGCGCTCAAGGGTGTTGCAGAGTTGAACCGGCTGCTTGGCTTGTCAGGGCCGGCGCGGAAGCAGTACGAACAGGCAGCTGAACTCTTTCACTCGTTGCGAAGTACACAGGGCGAAGCTGATTCGTACCTGGGCATTGGGGAACTGGAGCAAACCCAGAACCACTACCCAGCGGCGCGTGCTAGCTACGACCGTGCGTTGAAGATCTACCAGGATCGAGATCAACCGGCGGGGCAGGCCCGAGTCCTGCGGTCGATCGCACGACTCGAGGGATCGCGGAACAATCTTCCGGCAGTCGATCACTCCCTCGCCGAGGCTAAGCGCCTGTCTCAGCAGTCAGGGGATCTTACTGGCATTGCCAGTGCGCTGGTCCTGTACGGGCACCTTTACAAGATGCAGGGAAAGGTGGATCAAGCCCGCAAGAGCTACGACGAGGCGCGCGCTGCATACGCCAGCGCGGGCCAGGAATTGGGGGAAGCGCAAGCCCTGCGTTACACCGGCCTGCTGTTAGCCGACGCCAGCGATCTCAAGTCTGCACAAGCAGCCTTCGAATCCGCGCTGCCCATCATGAATCGCAATGGTGACCGACTTGGGGAAGCAAACCTCAAGCGCAGCCTTGCAGGCATCTACGCCAAGCAGGGGCGCGTCGCAGAGGCAAAAGGAATGCTCCTTGAAGCCATTCGAGTAATGCGCATCGCCGGAGCTAGTCGCTCAGAAGCTTCGACTCTCAGTGATCTGGCCAAGTTGCAGTTCGACGAAGACAATCCGAGAGTCGCACGAGAAACGCTGCTAAACGCCTTGCAGATAGCGGAAGGCGCCAAGGACGAAGGCCAGATTGCCGTAGCCAACGAGCTGCTTGGGCGAATTGCTGTGAATACAGGCGACAGATCCGAGGCTCGAGGTCGCTTGCAACGAGCGATGAAGATCTACTCGAACATGGGTCGAGAAGGTGCGGCAAGCGGCATTAGGGAGGTTCTTGTTGAGCAAGGCATGCTCTAGTGCGAACTTGAAGACGAAAAGTGCCTATCGCAAGCCATACTGCGCAGAGTCAGCTTTCGAGGAGACCGGTCGTTGAGTGGTTCGCCAGCGAAGGGCAGCTCTCAGTCTGAGCTGTCGCTCGCGCCGGCATTCCGAATGACAGCAGATGGTCGCTTGCGACCGCTGACGGAGGGTACCTGCTGTAGGCGTTCATGACGCCGGACTGACCGGTCGTCATCACCGGACTACGCACCTGGGTGACAGCCTGTCGCCCAGGCGGCTGTGCAGCGGGTGCGGTGTCCTTACGGTGGAGGTTTTCAACGACCGGATGGAAGCCCACCCATGATCAAAGTCACTGCCGTTTACCGCTGGCGCGAAGGCGCCTCCTTCAACCACGACTACTACCACAGCGAGCACATGCGCATCGCCCGCGCGGCGCTGCAGCCCCTGGGCCTGGTGCGACTGGAGAGCGACCGCGTGCTCTACCCAGGCGAGCCGCGCCCGGGCCAGGTCGTGGCGCTGACCAATGCCTTCTTCAGCGACCTGAAACAGGCCCAGACTGCGGCCAAGCAGACCATGGCCGAACTGGCGGCCGACATCCCCAACTACACCAACATCCAGCCGGAGTCTTACTTCGCGCAAATGCTGCCGCACCAAGTGCAGGGCGTTTAACGCCGCCCTTTTTGCGCAAATGCGGAACCGGGTGGCCGCAGCCACCCGGATTTAGTTGATAATTCATTCTCATTAAAAGCCACCCCACAGCAAACCTCCATGGAACGATTCACCCGGCAACGCACAGCGATCTATGCCGTGGTCGCTGGCGCGCAACGTCCGCTGTCGCCGCAGGAGATCCTGGAGACCGCCCAGGTGTCGGTGGAGGGGCTGGGTCTGGCCACGGTCTACCGCAACCTCAAAGCGCTGCTGGAAGATGGCGCCATCGAAGTGGTGCAACTGCCCGGCGAGAGCCCACGCTACGAGCCCGCAGGCCAGTCGCACCACCACCACTTCCAGTGCACACAGTGTGCGCGTGTGTTTGATGTGCATGCCTGCCCGGGCGACTTGAAGGGGCTGGCGCCACAAGGGTTCCAGGTGCAGCGCCATGAACTGACGCTCTACGGCCTGTGTGCGGATTGCGCGCAGGCAGCATGAGCGCGAGGGCCGTCGCATTGCCCCGCCCCCAGGCGGGGCTACCCCAGTGGCAGGCCACCGCGCTGCTGTGCGCGTGGTGCGCCTTGTGCATTTTGTTTGCGCAGACACTTGGGCTGGTGCATGGCATTGCACACGGCCCGATCCACGGGGATGTTGGCACGCAGATCACACAGGCTGTGGCGGCCCACGCTGAGCAGTCCCACCATGCCCCTGGCAATGCGCAGGTCGCGCCGGATGCGTTGGAAGCCCTCTTCCCCCAGCACGAAGACGCCGAAGACTGTCGCTTGCTCGACGCCCTGGGCCAGCAGCCGGGCGCCGCAATGGCCTGGCCTGTGCACCCGCCTGCAGTGCCCCCGTGCATGCAACGGCTGAGGCGCCTGGAAGGCGCGTTTGTGGCTCGCTGGGCCACGCTGTTTGACGCGCGCGGGCCGCCCTTGTCTCACTGAACCCCTCGGTAAACCACCTGCGACCGGCAGGCATGCGCAAGCGCGCATGTACCCCTGCGCCCATGCACCCCTATCGGGCCGCATCGATCTATTCAGTGAGAAAAAACCATGAAACATTCATCCCTTCAGGGCGGCCTGGCGCTGTCCCTCGTTTTGGCATTGGCCGCCTGCGGCGGCGGCAGTGGCGGCAGCAGTGAAGCCCCGCACCAGGACACCCGCATCGACACCGCAGGCCGCTTGGCCGTGGCCGAAGACGCCGCCACCGCGCTGCGCATCTTTGACCTGGACAGCAGCGCCGTGGTGGCTAACATCCCCCTGGCCAACCCGCCGTCTGCCGTGTATGCCAGCCCCGGTCGGCGCTATGCGCTGGCCTTCCAGCGGCCGCAGGACATGGTGCAGATCGCCGATGCCGGCCTCTGGCAGGAAGACCATGGCGACCACCTGCACGACTACAAGGCCGCGCCCAAGCTGCTGAGTTTCCGCATCACCGGCCCGCAGCCCACCCACTACGATGACCGCGCGGGCCAGGCCAGCATCTTCATGGATGGCCGCGCGCCGTCGGCCGTGGCCTCGGCCACCGTCTTCCAGGATGCCGACCTGGGCGCTGGCCGCGTGGGCGCAAGCATCAACTTTGCACAGCCCATGCATGGTTTTGCCGAGCCTAATGGCAACTTCCTGGTCGCCACCTACCGAGCGCCCGACGCCACAGGCCCCACCCAGGTCGAGGTCTACGGCCGCCAGGGTGCGCAGTTCACGCTGGTGCGGCGCCTGGACGCGCAGTGCCCCAGCATGCACGGCAGCTTTACCAGCGGCGGCACCACCGTGAGCGGCTGCGCCGACGGCGTGCTGGCCGTGTCGCCCCAGGCCACGGGCGCGGCCGCCGCCACCAAGATCGCCACCCCCACGGGCGTGGGCACCATTGCGGGCCACCCCAAGCTGGGCGCGCGTTTCATTGGCATTGGCAATGCAGGCACGCCCTCCACCACGCGCTTCTACGACATCGACACGGCAGCAGGCACAGCCACCCCGGTGGCCATCACCGGCTGGGCCGACGGGCGCCTGCGCCGCGCGCACGGGTTTGACCGTGCGGGACGCACCTTCTTTGTGCTGGACGACACCGGCGCCCTGCATGCGCTGGAGCGGGGGGCCACAGGCTGGGTGGTCAAAAAATCCATCACGGGTGCCATCCCCACCATGCCCACGACGGCACCGTTCCCGGCATTTGCGGCCAACGAGGCGCGCGATGAGATCTACCTCTCCGACCCTGGCGCGCGCCAGCTGGTGGCCGTCAACACCACCACCCTCGAAGTGGCGCGCCGCACCGCGCTGGACTTTCGCCCCACCTACCTTGCCTGGCTGGGGATCGCGCGCTAAGAACGGCTAACAAAGCCCTTCTGGCGTCGTTGCCCCGTCTTGTCGTACTCCTCGTACTGCCTGCGACGCGGCGTCTGCTTTGTTGCGTGGCTTGCCCATAGATGACTATGGGCTGCGCCCCGCTTCGCGCATCCATCCGCATTGCGGGGTCAGCGCGTGGGGGTATTGATTGATGACACGCCCTAGCGTGCGCGAAAGGCCTTGAACAGCAGCCCCAGGCACACCGCCATGCCCAGCATCGGGATGGCGGAAAGCAGTGCCACTACGGCGCGTGCCAGGGGCGACCAGTCAAAGTCGCGCGCCGTGCGCCAGGCGCCGAAGGCCGCCACCAGGCCCAGGGCGAGCATGCCCATGCGGAAACTCGCGCCGGGCTTGAAGAAGGCGATGAGTAGCACAACGTTGGCCACGCCCACCACCAGGGCCAGGTGGCCCAGGTGCAGCGAGAAGCCCGAGCGGCTGCCCGCGCCCTGGCGGCCTGCGTGTTCTGCCTCGTCGTCCTCGTCTTCCTCGCGTGTACTGCGCGCACGGCTGGGCGCCGGCCCCGGCACGGGTGGCGCGGGCCGGGGGGCCTGCGGCGCCGCACCACCGGCGCGGCCCCAGTCCGATGCCGACAACCCGGCAGCGGCAACCGAGGCTGCAACCGCTGCCACCGCAGTGGGCGCAGCGCCCCCTGGCGCCGCCACGGCGGCCCCCAGCCCGCGCTGCTGCAGCACCGCCCGCAGGCGCCCAGGTTCGCGCAAGGCAGCCACCAGGGCGCGCACGGGGCTCTGTTCGTTGGGTGCAATGCGCAGGTCCGCCACCTGCATGGTGGTGCCGCGCGTGTTGGCCAGCATGAACAGCGCCTTGGCCACCTGCACATCCTTGGGGCCGCCCTTGCCACTCTCCACGAACGTGCCCAGGTTGTAGGTGGCGTCAGCATGGCCTTCTTCGGCAGCCTGGGCGTACCAGGCGCGCGCCTGGGCCAAATTGACAGGCCCGCCATAGCGGCCATGCTCGTCGCTGGTGCCAAGGTGGAAGGCGGCGTGTGGGTCGCCCTCGCGCGCGTACCAGCCAGGCAGGTCGCGCAGGGGGTTGCCCGTCCACACCACCGGCGCTGCCGCAGCCGACGCGTGCGAGGCTGGCGCCAGGGGCGCGAGGCTCAGGCCGCCGGGCGATTCCGCCTCTTCCTGCGCCTGCTGCTTTTTCTGCGCCCGCAGCCGTTGCTCCTGCGCGGCTGCGTTCCACTTCGCGGCCTCCTGCATGTCCACCGGCCCGCCCCAGCCCCGCTCGAACATCAGGGCCAGCAGACGCTTGGCGGGCTCGTGGTCCCATTCGGCGGCACGCTGGCACCAATAGCGGGCGTTTTCGAAGTTGGGCTGCTCCCAGCCGATCACGACATCCAGCGCGTGCAGGAAAGCCGCGACCTCATGCCCCTGTGCTGCGGCGGGCTCCAGGGCGTCGGTGGCTTCGATGCGCTTGCGCGAGTACAGCGCCAGTTGCTGGCTGCGGGCCACGGCGTCGTCCACCGCCTTGCGGTCGTTGTCGATGATCTGCAGCAGTGGTTCGCCCGGCGCTGACTTCAGGCGCGCCATCAGCACCTGGATGCGTGCCTTGGCCTCGTCGGGAAAACGCTGGAAGAACGCCTGGGCATCCTTGCGGGTCTCTGCGTCGTGGGCGCCCATGAGCTGTAGCGCTGCGGCCAGATCGAAGTGCCTGCGCTGGCCCATGGTGCCAAAACGCAAGGCACGGCCCAGGGCATAGAGGGCGTGGGGGTTGCCGCGCGCAGCCCAGTGGCGGTATTCAGCCCAGGCGGTGGCGTCGTCGCCCGCCTTGCGGGCGCGCGCCGCACGCTGCACGGGCAGATCGGGCTCTTCGGGCGCATCGCCGTTGGCCAGGTAGTGCACGCCGCTTTGTGGGTCGTACAGGTTCAGGCCCAGGCGCACTGCCTGCTCCCAGCCATCGTCAAACGGAGCGCCCCAATCCGAAGCGCGGGTGTTGATGCCCACGCCCCAGGTCGGGTCGGTCATTTCAGGGCCACCAAGGTAGATGTCCCAGAACCCGGGAGAGCGCTGCTCGACGGCCTGGGCCCAGGCCGCGAACTTGGGGTTCATCGGCACCTGGGGGCCCGCCTCCGCACGCTCGTACTGCGCGTCCGCCTCGGCCTTGGTGGTGGGCCAGGGCCAATCGGCGGGCTTTTCCCAGATCTGGATGGTGTAGCTCACAGGTCCCTCCTCGGATGCCGCCGGTTGTGCGGCGTGTTGTGGTGTTGTCTTTCGTCAAGCGCGAGCGAATTCTAGGAGCGGCCCCCCGCCACGCTCCAGAGGCGCACCCCACCAGTTTGTCCAGTGACGCACCCGCACCACACCCGGATGTTGGCACGCAGTTTTGGGTAAAAATGGGCCTCTGCGCGCGTCCATCAAGCCCAAATAGCTCCTATTTTTATAGCAAACCTATGTCCCAGCCGCCACGCCCTGCCCTCGCTCTCGCCATGCCTGTGCCCACCGGCGATCAGCTCAAGGCCGCCCGCACTGCCGCCGGGCTGAGCCAGGCCCAGGCGGCCGAACTCATGGGCTACCCGCTGCAGACCGGCAGCCGGGGCGGCGTGCAGTCGCGCACCTGGCAGGCGCTGGAGAGCATGAGCGACGAGCGCAACATGCAGGGGCCGGTGTTTGCAATGTTTCTGCTGCTGACGGGGCAGCACCCCGATTTCCACTTGGAACGCAACAAGCGGCCAGACAGCGCGCACGGCCCAGAAGCGGCAGACGGCAAGGGAACTGCCTCTTCCAAATAGTCGCCCCGCCGCGCACCGCCCGTGGCCCGAGAGACTGGCGCGGCCCAGGCCAGTGCCCCCGCGCAAGGGCCGCCAAGCCGCGCATGCGGCGCTTCGCTTGCGTGCGCTGGGGGCGTCCCCCTCCCGCGCAGCGAGAGAGGGGGAAGGCGCGAAGCGACTCAGGGGGTGCCCCCCTTCTTCAATCTACCTTGATGTTTGCCGCCTTGATCACCTGGGCCCACTTCTCCACCTCGGCCTTCTGGAAAGCGGCGATCTGCGTGGTGTTGAGGTCGGCGGGCTCCATGCCAAAGCCCTTCAGGCGGGTCTGCATGTCGGGCTGGGCCAGGATCTTGCGAATCTCGTCGTACAGGCGCGAGACGATGGGCGCGGGCGTGGCGGCGGGCACAAAGATGGCCTGCCACGACTGCACCTGGAAGTCGGCCAGGCCGTTCACCCCAGACTCGGCCACGGTGGGCACGTCGGGCATCGAGGCCAGGCGCTTGGGCGAGGTGACGGCAATGGCGCGCAGCTTGCCGCTCTGGATGTGCGGGGCAGCCACCACGGTGGTGTCGAACATCATGTCCACCTGGCCGCTGATCACGTCCTGGATGGCTGGGCCGCTGCCCTTGTAGGGGATATGGGTGAACTTCACGCCCGACTTGTAGGCCAGCAGCTCCACCGCCAGGTGCTGCGAGCTTCCGGTGCCTGCCGACGCCGACGACAAACCGCCGTCCTTGCCCTTGGCCGCAGCCAGCACGTCCTTGAGGGTTTTGTGCGGGCTGCTGGCGGCCACCACCAGCACCACGGGGTTGGTGCCGATCAGCGTCACGGGGCTGAAGGACTTGATGGGGTCATAACCCAGCTTGGGATACAGGCTGATGTTGATGGCGTGCGAGCTGACGGTGCCGCCCAGCAGGGTGTAGCCATCGAGCGCCGCGCGCGCTGCGGCCTCCGAGCCCACGCTGCCTGCCGCACCGCCCTTGTTCTCCACCACCACCGTGGTGCCCAGCACGGGTCCCAGTTGCTGGCCGATGAGTCGGCCCAGTGTGTCGGTGGTGCCGCCTGCGGCAAAGGGCACCACGTAGCTGATGGTCTTGCCCGTAGGCCAGGTGCCCTGGGCGGCGGCGGGCAGGCCGATGAAGCCCACGGCAGCGGCGAGGGCCGCCGTGTGGATGAGGTGTCTGCGTTGCATGGTCAAAAGTCTCCTGGTGTGTCAAAGGTGAATGAGGGCTGATGGACGGGGCCGCTCTGGCGCGGCGGCTGGCGTCCAGCAAGGGTCAAGGCAAATCAACAATCTCGACCCAGTTGGGGTTCTTGCCTGCAGGCACGCGCGTGGCGGTGCCAGGGATTCCGGTGGCGGGGTCGATGGGGTGCAGCGCAATGTGGTGCGACTCCTGCCCTGCCGCGATCAGAAAGCGGCCTGACGGGTCCACGGCAAAGCCGCGCGGGGTTTTTTCGGTAGGCACCTGGCCCAGCGGCTGCAGCTGGCCGGTGGCGGCATCCACGCGGAAGCTACTGAGCGTGCTGGAGGTGCGCTCGGACGCATACAGCGTACGACCGTCGGGCGACAGGTGAATGTCGGCCGCCCAGGGCTTGCCGGTAAAGCCTGCGGGCAGCGTGGTGGTGCGCTGCACGGCACGCAGCGTGCCACGCTCCTTGTCGTAGGCCATCACATGCACCGAGGCGTCCAGCTCGTTCAGCAAATACAGGCTGCGCTGGGCCTTGTCCCATACAAAGTGGCGCGGGCCCGACTTTTCAGGGGTCACCGTGGTCAGCGCGGGCTCGTGTGCCGTGAGCTTGCCGGTCTCGGCGTCAAAGCGCCAGGCCGAGAGGTTGTCGCCCCCCAGGCTGGTGGCCAGCACATGGCGGTTGGCCGCATCGGCGTGGATGGCGTGCGCGTGGGGCGCCGTGGGGATGAGCTGCTGCACCGCACCCACCGCCCCATCCTTGCCAATGCTGTTGACCGTGATCTTGTGGCCGGGGTACGAGGCCGCAAACAGCCAGCGGCCCGTGGCATCGGTGTCGATGTTGGCCATGCTGTCGGCCAGCGGGGCCTCGCCCAGCTTGCGCAGCTTGCCGCTGGCCGGGTCGATGGCCAGGCTCACCACCCGAAACGGCTGCGAGCGCAGGGCCACATACAGCACCTTCTTGTCCGGGCTCACGGCCATGGGCATGGCCATGCCCCCGAGCGCGGTGGTGTCCACCGGCTTCAAGGCGCCCGCGCTGCGGTCCAGCTCGAACACCGACACATCCTGGCTGTCGGCGTTGGACACATAGACCCAGGTGGCCGCCCCAACCCCGGGCGCAGCCAGGGCCAGCGCAAGGGCGGCCAAAGGCGCCAGGCGCCCAAGAGGCGCAAGAGGCGTAAAAGGCCCGGCTGGGCGGCGGGTGTGAAGTGCAGCGGTCATGCGGTTTTCCTTCTTCTGGTGGTGCGCAGCCTGCGGGCCGGGGGCCGCAGATATGCGATGTCTCGGTGCTGGGGTGCCTTCTTCGGGGCGGGTCCGGTGGCCCCGCAGCCCATGGAAACCAAGGTGCTCATCCCGGGGTTGGCGCGGTTTTGTTATATGTCGTCATACAACATGGGTCGCATTGTGAACCCAACCCAGTCCATCTCACCAAAGGGATTACCCGCAGTTTTTGTGAGCGAATGACGCCCTGTTTGAGAGGCGTTTCACGGTCAAAATCGGTCCAAACGATCAGTGTTTACCCTGATTTTTTGGCCCATATGCCTGCTTTGTGATGGAGTGGCTTGTGTTTTTTTCGACCAAGTTGTACGATGACTAACAACAACCTGACAACCCGGAGACATTCCATGACCCTGAACCGCCGCGCCGTCCTTCTGGCCTGCACCGCCGCACTCGCAGCCGCCTCTGCCACCGCCCAGACCGCCGACTGGCCCGCCAAGACCCTGCGCATCGTGGTGCCCTACCCGCCCGGCGGAAGCTCGGACATCATTGCGCGCTCCATCAGCCAGGTGCTGTCCGAGTCGCTCAAACAAACCGTCATCGTCGAAAACAAGCCCGGCGCCAACGGCAACCTGGGCGCCGACTTTGTGGCCAAGGCCGAACCCGATGGCTACACCATGCTGCTGTGCGACGTGGGCGCGCTGGCCATCAGCCCCTCGGTCTACACCAAGCTGTCGTTCGACCCCTCCAAGGACCTGCGCGGCGTGACCATGCTGGCCTACTCACCCCACCTGCTGGTGGTGCATCCTTCGGTGCCGGTGAGCAACCTCAAGGAGCTGGTCGCCTATTCGAAGAAGAACGACCTGAACTTTGCCGTGACAGCCACCGGCAGCGCCCCCCACCTGGCCGGCGTGGCGCTGGAGCGCGCCAGCGGCGCGCGCTGGCAGTACATCCCCTACAAGGGCGGCGTCACCGCCATCCAGGACACCGTGGCAGGCCAGACCCAGGTGCTGATGAACGGCATGCTGGCCACCCTGCCCCAGGTGCAGAACGGCAAGCTCAAGGTACTGGGCGTGTCCAAGTCCACCCGCATGCCACTCATCGGCAACGTGCCCACCATCGCCGAACAGGGCGTGACGGGCTACGAATCCGGCACCTGGCAAGGGGTGCTGCTGCCACGCGGCACGCCCGAGGCCGTGGTGCAAAAGCTCAACAAGGCCCTCATCACCGCCATCCGCTCGCCCGAGATCCGCTCGCGCCTCGCAGGCCAGGGCGCCGAAGTCGTGACCATGACCCCCGCCGAGCAAGACCAGTTCTTTGCCAAGGAACGCGCACGCTGGGCCAGCGTGGTGACGGCCGCCAACATCAAGCTGGACTGAGCCCCTGCTCCCGCATCCCCATTTCCTCTTACCGCCCCGCACTGACATGACCCCTCAAGACCTCAAAACCATCATGGGCTCCGGCCTGCTGTCCTTCCCGATCACGGACTTCGACGAGCAAGGCAACTTCCGCCCCAAGACCTACATCGAGCGCCTGGAGTGGCTCGCCCCCTACGGCGCCAGCGCCCTGTTTGCCGCCGGTGGCACGGGGGAGTACTTCTCCCTGTCGGGCCCCGAGTACAGCCAGGTCATCAAGACGGCCGTGGACACCTGCCGGGGCAAGGTGCCGATCATTGCCGGTGCCGGTGGCCCCACCCGCACGGCCATTGCCCATGCCCAGGAGGCTGAGCGCCTGGGCGCACACGGCATCCTGCTGCTGCCCCACTACCTGACCGAAGCCGGCCAGGAGGGCCTGATCGAGCATGTGGCCCAGGTCTGTAACAGCGTGAAGTTCGGCGTGATCGTCTACAACCGCGACCGCACCAAGCTCACGGCCGACTCCCTGGCCATCCTGGCCGAGCGCTGCCCCAACCTGATCGGCTTCAAGGACGGGGTGGGCAACATCGAGACCATGTCCTCGATCTTCATGAAGATGGGCGACCGCTTCTCGTACCTGGGCGGCCTGCCCACGGCCGAGGTGTATGCAGCCGCCTACAAGGCGCTGGGCACGCCGGTGTATTCGTCGGCGGTGTTCAACTTCATTCCCAAGACGGCGATGGAGTTCTACAAGGCGGTGGCGGCCGACGACATCGCCACGCAGCACAAACTGCTCAAGGAGTTCTTCATGCCGTATCTGGCCATCCGCAACCGGGTGGAAGGCTATGGCGTGTCCATCATCAAGGCGGGTGCGCGCATCGTGGGCCATGACGGTGGGCCGGTGCGGGCGCCGCTGACGGACCTCAAGCCCCATGAGGTGGAAGAGCTGGCTGCGCTGATCAAGAAGCTCGGCCCGCAGTAAGCCCGCCCGGCCAACACCTTTGCAAGAAACCACCACGCGCCTGGCCGTGCACGGGCGTGTGGTGTTGCTTTGGCACGCCCTTCTCGTCCACAAAACCACCACAACGGAGACAGACAAGATGTTCAGGAAATTCCTTCTCGCCACCGCCGCTGCGATCGCCGTGGCCACCCTGGCGGGCTGCGCCGCCAGCGCGCCAACGGCTTCGCACTCTGCATCGGCCGAACAGGCCGTGGCCGCCGCCGCCGAGCGCCTGCGCCTGGCCATGATCGACCCCACTCCGGCCGCCCTGGCCCCGCTGGTGGCCGACGACCTGAGCTACGGCCACTCCGGCGGCCGTGTGGACACCAAGGACAGCTTCATCGGCGACCTGGTGGCAGGTAAGTCGGACTTCGTGACCATCGCCATCACCGACCAGACCATCAAGGTGGTGGGGCACACCGCCCTGGTGCGCCACACCCTCACGGCCGACACGAACGACTCGGGCAAGCCCGGCAAGGTGCAGATCAAGATCCTGGGCGTGTGGCAGCAGCAAGGCGGCCAGTGGAAGCTGCTGGCCCGCCAGGCCGTTCGCGTAAACACCTGATGCCCCCTGAGCCGCTTCGCGCCATCCCCCTCAAGGGGACGCCGCCTCTGCGGCGGGGCGGCCCTTGCACGGCGGCGCTGGCGGAGCCGCGCCCGTCTCCGTCGCACGGCGACAAGCGACACTGCGGCTCAAGTCCACCTTCTCAACATTCCAGGTTGCCCTCCATCCAATGACCACCAACGCCCAGCCCCGCATCCTGCAAATCGGCCGCCTGCCCTTGCCAGCCCTCGAAACCGAACTGGCCGCGCGCTACAGCGTGGCCTGCCTGGCGGACCAGGCCGACCCGCAGGGTTTTCTGGCGGCGCACGGTGCGGAGTTTTCGGGCGTGGTCACCACGGCGTCCATCGGGCTCCAGGGCGAGGTGATCGCAGCCCTGCCCCATCTGCAGGTCATCAGCAGCTTTGGCGTGGGCTTTGACGCGCTCGACATCGGCGCCGCCACTGCCCGGGGTGTGCAGGTGGGCTACACGCCCGGCGTGCTCAACGACTGTGTGGCCGACATGGCGTTTGCGCTGATGCTGGAAGTGTCGCGTGGCATTGCTGCCAGCGACCGGTTTGTGCGCCAGGGCCAATGGCCCAAGGCGCGGTTTGCGCTGGGCACGCGGGTGTCGGGCAAACGCCTGGGCATCGTGGGCATGGGCCGCATCGGCCAGGCCGTGGCCGAGCGCGCGGCGGGCTTCCGCATGGAGGTGGGCTACCACAACCGCCGCCCGGCCGAGGGCTGCGCGCTACCCTACTTCGAGTCGCTGACCGCACTGGCCGAGTGGGCCGACTACCTGGTGCTGACGGTGGCGGGCGGCGCGGGCACGCGCCACCTGGTCAACCGCGATGTGCTCGACGCCCTGGGCCCGCAGGGCTACCTCATCAACGTGGCGCGTGGCAGCGTGGTGGATGAGGCGGCGCTCATCGACGCCCTGGCCGAGCGCCGCATCGCCGGTGCGGGCCTGGACGTGTTCGACAACGAACCCCATGTGCCCCCCGCCCTGATGGCGCTGGACAACGTGGTGCTCACCCCCCACACCGCCAGTGCCACGCACGAAACCCGCCGTGCGATGGCGGACCTGGTGCTGGAGAACCTGCATGCGTTCTATACCTCGGGTGCCGTGCGGGTGCCGGTGCCAGGCACGGTGGCTGGCTGATCGTTGGTTTTTCAAGCTTTTTAGGCCGTTTGCGCGCGTCCATCATGCCCAATTAGCTATCAAATAAATAGCACCAAGCTCTACACCCGGGCGCCCCTGCCTCACACCCGCCCCGCAAACACCTCCGGCCCCAGGCGGGGCTTGCGCGCCTTGCGCTCGAACAGCCACATGCCATACAGCGGCAGTGCCTCGGCCAGTTGCAGCGGCACCACCTGCTCTGCCGCAGCCCCCAGCAGCGCGGGGTGTGGCAGCACGGCCAGCAGGTCAGAGCCCACCACCAGGTTCAGCAAGCTGGCAAAGTCCGGGCAGCGCACAGCCATGCGCGGCGCGGGCATGCGCCGCACGCGGTGCGCCTCGGTCAGCACGTCCACCGGGCCGCTCACGCTCGGGCCCACACAGCCCCAGGCGGCGCTTTGCAAATCGGCCAGTGACCGGGCCTGCGCCAGCGGGTGGCTGCGCCGTGCATAAATTTGCGGCTGCAGCTCGTACAAGCGCCACTGCACCACATCCGGGTGGGCAAACTGGCGCGGCCGGGGCGCAATCACGGCGTCGAAACTGCCATGCAGCAGGCCCGTCAGCAGGCTCCCCTCGTCGGTGGTGGTCATCTCCAGTGAACGCTGGGGCTGCGGCAGGCACCAGGCCTCGTACAGCAGCGGCCCACAGACCAGCGCGGCGGACGCCGTGAGCCCCACGCGCAACACCTTGCGGTTGGCGGCGCCCACGCGGGTCAGCGGCAAGGCGTTGATGCGCAGCGCCAGCGGCGCGCCTTCGGCCACCACACGCCGGGCCAGGTCGGTGGGCACATAACGGCGCCCGTGGCGCACCAGCAGGGGCGCGTCGAACTGCGCCTGCAGCGCCTTCATGCCCTGGCTGATGGCGGGCTGCGACACCCCACAGGCCTGCGCCGCGCGCGCAAACGAGCCCTGGTCGATGACGGATTGGAGGTAGTGCAGGTAGCGCAGATACATAAGCAGCTTTTATGTATGAGGCGCCATTGTCTCTTGCCGCAGCCGCCGGGCGCGGCGAAGCTCTGGGCTTCTGTCTCCACCACGCTCCTGCCCATGACCACGCCACTCGACACCGCCCGCACCTACCTCGCCCACCTGCACGCCAGCCACACCGACGGGTTGATTGCCTGCTTTGAAGACGATGGCGTGGTGCATTCGCCCTTCCTGGGCACCATGCGCGCGAGCGACTTTTTCAAGAAGCTCGCCCAGGCCTCCAGCGGCAGCGTGATCACCGTGCTGGATCTGTTCGTGTCCGCCCAGCCAGACAACGGCGGCGCCGTGCGGGTCGCCGCCTACTTCCGCTACGACTGGACCTTGAACGATGGCCGCGAGGTGACGTTCACCTGCGTGGATGTGTTCACCTTCGACGCGGGCAGCACCCGCATCCGCGACATGAACATCGTCTACGACACCCACCCGCTGCGCGAAGAAGTGGGCGACAAGTACGCGCCCGATCCGGTCACAACAACTCCACGCCCTTGAGCGTGACAAAGCTCGTCTCGCGCGTCACCTGCACGAAATCCTGCAGATACGGCTTGCCCGACAGGCTGGGCAGGCAGGCGGCGTGCAGCTCGCCGCGCAGGCCTTTGTCGCCGGGCCCTACCGCAATGGGCCGCGCCGTCACATAACCCCGGTCCAGGTAGCTCTGCACCGCCCACAGCGGCAGCGCCGCCACGCCGCGCCCGCTGGCCACCAATTGCAGCATGGCCACCGTCAGCTCGGTGGTGCGGCGCGGGGGGCGCACGCCGGCGGGCTCCAGCACCTGGCGGATCAAATCGAGCATTTCGTCGGGCACGGGGTAGGTGATGATGGTCTGGTCGGCAAAGTCCTGCGCCACCAGATGCGGCTTGACCACCAGCGGGTGCGTGTTGGCCAGCAGCGCGCGGATTTCAAAGCCAAACAGCGCGTGGTAGTCCACGCCCGCCTCGTCTGCATCCACCTCGGACACGATGGCCACATCGGCCCGGCCCTGGTGCAGCAGGCCCACGGGGTCGGCATGGAAGCCGCTCACGATGTCCAGCTCCACCTCGGGCCAGCGGGTGCGAAACGCATCCATGGCGGGCATCAGCCAGTCAAAACAGGTGTGGCATTCCACCGCAATGCGCATCTGCCCGCCCTGCCCCAGCACCAGGCGGGCAATGTCGCGCTCGGCCCCTTCCACCTGCGGCAGCATGGCATCGGCCAGCGCCAGCAGGCGTTCGCCCACGGCGGTGAACTGCGGCGGCACCGATTTGCGCTCAAACAGCGGCTGGCCGTAGCGGTCTTCCAGCAGCTTGATCTGGTGCGACAGCGCCGACTGCGTGAGGTTGAGCAGCTGCGCAGCCCGCACCAGGCTGCCGCTGTCGCGCAAGGCCACCAGCGTGCGCAGGTGGCGCACTTCCAGGATCGACTGATTCATTATTAATTTTCAAGTTGATCGACTAAAACTTTCGTTTGAATAATAAACAAGCCCGCGAGACCATCGGTGCCTTCATTGCATTGCTCCATTCAGAAGAAGGAAATCACCATGTCGCTCGCTGCTCCAACCACCCGCCGCCCTGCGCGCACGCACACCCTGGGCTTTCCGCGCATGGGGGCGCAGCGCGCGCTGAAATTCGCGCTCGAATCCTTCTGGCGCGGCGACAGCACCGAGGCCGAGCTGCAGACCACCGCCGCCCAGCTGCGCCAGCAACACTGGCAGGCGCAGGCCGATGCGGGCCTGGGATTTGTGACCGTGGGCGACTTTGCTCTGTACGACCACGTGGCCAACCACATCCAGCTGCTGGGCTGCGAGCCTGCGCGTTTTGACTTTGACGCCCAAGCGCCCGAGCTGGCGCGCTACTTTGCTATGGCCCGGGGCGTGTCGGCCCAAGCTGAAAACCACCAAGGCTGCAGCGCCGGTTGCACAGCCCAGCACCACACCACCGGCCAACCCGCGCTGGAGATGACCAAGTGGTTTGACACCAACTACCACTACCTCGTGCCCGAGTTCAGCGCCCACACGCAGTTCCACCTGGCCAGCGAGCGCCTGTTTGCCGAGGTGGCCGAGGCCCAGGCGCTGGGCCACCGCGTCAAGGCCGTGCTGCTGGGGCCGCTGAGCTTTTTGTGGCTGGGCAAATCCAAAACGGCGGGCTTCGACCGATTCAGCCTGCTGGAGTCCCTGCTGCCCGTGTACGAAGCCGTGCTGGCACGCCTGAAGGCCCAGGGCGTGGAATGGGTGCAGATCGACGAACCCATCCTGGGCCTGGACCTGCCCGACGTGTGGCGCCACGCCTTTGAGCCCAGCTACTGGCAACTCGCCCGCAGCGCGCCCAAGCTGCTACTGGCCACCTACTTCTCGCCCCTGGCCGAGAACCTGCGCCTGGCCTGCCAGCTGCCCGTGGCCGGCCTGCATGTGGACGCCGTGCGCGCCCCTGACGAACTGGTGGGCGTGGCCGACTGGTTGCCGTCGCACAAAGTGCTGTCGGTGGGCATCGTGGACGGCCGCAACATCTGGCGCACCGACCTGGATGCGGCGCTGCAAAAGCTGCGGCCCGTGGCCGACAAGCACCAGGGCGAGTTGTGGCTGGCACCTTCGTGCTCGCTGCTGCATGTGCCGTTCAGCTTAGAGGCCGAAACACAGCTGGACGCCGAGGTGAAGTCGTGGCTGGCGTTTGCGGTGGAAAAACTCGATGAGCTGCGCGTGCTTGCCACCGCCTTGTCGCAAGGCGAAGCGGCGGTAGACGACGAACTGCACGCCGCCCGCACCGCCCTGGCCGCCCGCCGCGCCAGCCCGCGCGTGCACCGCGCCACCGTGGCGGCCCGCATTGCCGCGGCCGCGCCAGGGGCCGATCAGCGCGCCAACGCCTTCCCTGCCCGGCAAAAGGCCCAGCGCGCACGGCTCAAGCTGCCGCTGCTGCCCACCACCACCATCGGCTCGTTCCCGCAGACGGCCGAGATCCGCGCCGCACGCGCCGCCTTCAAGCGCGGGGCGCTCGATGCAGCCCACTACCAACAAAAGATGCAAGAGGAAATTGCCCTGGCCGTGCGCAAGCAGGAAGCCTTGGGGCTGGACGTGCTCGTGCACGGCGAAGCCGAGCGCAACGACATGGTCGAATACTTTGGCGAGCAGCTCGACGGCTTTGCCTTCACCGCCAACGGCTGGGTGCAAAGCTATGGCTCGCGCTGCGTGAAGCCGCCCATCATCTACGGCGATGTGGCCCGCCCCACGCCCATGACCGTGGCCTGGACCCAGTACGCGCAGAGCCTCACCGCCAAACCCATGAAAGGCATGCTCACCGGGCCCATCACCATCCTGCAATGGAGCTTTGTGCGCGACGACCAGCCGCGCGCCACCACGGCCGACCAGATCGCCTGGGCGATCCGCGACGAGGTGTGCGACCTGGAAGCCGCAGGCATTGCCATCATCCAGATCGACGAGCCCGCCATCCGCGAGGGCCTGCCGCTGCGCCGCGCGGGGTGGAAGAGCTACCTGGAGCGCGCCACCCGCGCCTTCCGCATCAGTGCCAGCGGCGTGCGCAACGACACGCAGATCCACACCCACATGTGCTACAGCGAGTTCAACGACATCCTGCCCGCCATCGCGTCCATGGACGCGGATGTGATCACCATCGAGACCAGCCGGTCGGACATGGAGCTGCTGCAGGGCTTTGGCGACTTCAAGTACCCGAACGAAATCGGCCCCGGCGTGTACGACATCCACTCGCCCCGCGTGCCCAGCGTGCAGGATATGACCACACTGCTCGAAAAAGCCGCCGAGGTGGTGCCCGTGGAGCACCTGTGGGTGAACCCCGACTGCGGCCTCAAGACCCGGGGCTGGCCCGAGACCGAGGCCGCCCTGCGCCACATGGTGCAGGCAGCGCAGGAAGTGCGCGAGCGGTTGTTGGAGGAAGCTGCGGCCTGATACGGATTTCCGGGTTCGATCCGTCAGAAATACCCGTTCGGGCTGAGCCTGTCGAAGCCTTCTTGCGCGGCGCTTCGACAGGCTCAGCGTGAACGGTTTTCAAAATTTTGAGAGCGTGTGGATGGCGCCCCACCCAACGCCCGCACTATGCAGAAACGCCCCGCGCTTCGGCCAACTTCACCAGCACCTGCAGCGCGTGGTTCAGCGGCGTCGGCACGCCCAAGGCGGCGCCGCGCTTGACCACATAGCCATTAAGGTGGTCGATCTCGGTCGGTTTGCCCCGCGCCAGATCCTGCGCGGTGGACGAGTATTGGCCGGGCATCGTGCTGGCAATGCCGCGCACGGCCGCCTGCACATCGCCCGGAATCGTCACCCCATCGACAGCCGCCACCGCCAGGCACTCGGCCACGATGTCGGCAATCACCTGCGTCACGCCGGGCACCTGCACCAACGGGCCATAGGGCTGATGTGACAGGGCCGAGAGCGCGTTGTAGGCGCTGTTGAGCACCAGCTTGGCCCACAGCGCGCCGCGCACGTTGTCTGAAATCTGGGTAGGAATGCCCGCCGCCGTCAGTTGGCGGGCCACCGCATCGCTGCGCGGCGAAGGCGCAATCACCAGCTCGCCCCGGCCATGGTGCACCACATGCCCCGCGCCGCCCATGGCAGTGGCCACGTAGACCACGGCGGCGGCCACGGGGGTGCCGGCGTCCAGCACGGCGCGCACGCGCTCGTCGTTGTCCACGCCGTTCTGCAAGGTCAGCACCAGCGTTCCGGGGGTCAGGTGCGGGCGTATCTGGCGCGCGGCATCTTCCGTGTCGGACGACTTCACGCAGAACAGAACCACGTCTGCGCCGTGCACGGCACTGGCCTCGGTGCTGGCCGCCAGGGGCACCTGCACATCCAGCACGGCAGTCTGCAGCCGCAGGCCGTGCTTTTGCACCGCCTCCACATGCGCCTGCCGCCCGATGAGCGTGACGGCGTGGCCCGACCGAGCCAGCAAAGCGCCAAAGTAGCAACCCACGGCGCCCGCGCCCATCACGGCAAACCGCAAGCGCGCAGCAGAGGAGGAAGGTGCAGTATTCAAAGCGGTGGCGTCGGTCATGATGAGGGTAAGACGGGCTGCAAGCCGGGAGCAGGTATAGAACACAGGACATGGACCATGTGCATGGTATCGCCCTGCAAAACCATGGCGCGGTCCAAGGCGTTCTGCGAAGATTGCCATCCCCACCCTGATTGGCGCAAAATGCGCCAATCAGGAGATCGCCATGTCCGCCACTGCCTTTTCTTCCGTCAAGCTCCCCGCCCACCTGGTGGAGCAGGCCCGCCAGGCCGCGCAGCCCATGCGCCGCTCGGTGGCCAGCCAGATCGAATACTGGGCCACGCTGGGCCAGATCGTGGAACACACGGGCCTGAGCGTGCAGGAAGCCCGCAGCGCCATCGAGCAGTACGAAGCCGCCGCCGCACGCACCGCCGCCCTGGCGGCCCCCACGTCGGTGGACGCCCTCACCGCCCGCCTGCTGGCAGCCCAAACGCGCGGCACGCTCGCGCAGCGGGTGCGTGAAGTGGTGCTGGAGAACCAGGCCAAAGCCACCGCCCCTGTCGTCTGACCTTGCATGGTGCCCCCCGCCCAGCAGCCCTCCCCGCCGCCCCGCCACAACACACCACTCCGCTGGTTCCACCTTCTGGCAGGCCCGAACGGCGCGGGCAAATCCACGCTGTACCGCGCCCTGGTGCGCGAAGGCATCCTGGGTCCGCCGCTGGAGTTTGTGAACGCCGATCTGTACGAACAGGCGCACCTGCAGCACATTGCTGACCCCGAAGGCCGGTCCGAAGCGGCGCGCCACTGGGCCGATGCACGCCGCGCTGCCTTGATGAGCAAAGGCGCAGACTTCGCCAGCGAAACCGTGTTTTCGCACCCCTCCAAACTGGCGCTGATCGAAGAAGCCCAGCGCTGCGGCTACACCGTGGCTCTGTACATCGTGGCGCTGGACGACCCGGCCCGGCTGCTGGCCCGTGTGGCGCAGCGCGTGCGCGAAGGCGGGCACCCGGTGCCGCCCGAACGCATCCTGGCCCGCTACCCCCGCACCATGGACAACCTGGCCCAGGCCGTGCGGCAGGCGGATGTGTCCTATCTGTATGACGCTGCCGAGGCCACCGACACCAGCACCGGGCCGCAGCTAGTGGCCGTGTGCTCCCCCGCCCAAGTCACCCCCTTGGCCCAGCCGCTGCCCGCCTGGGCGCAGCGCCTGACCGGGCAATAGCCGATACGTCCACGCGCTACACGGGCCTGTGCGGGCGGCCCACTCTCATCTGCTACGCCGTCGGATCAATGCCAAATTGGGGCCCTGCGCACGTCTGCATTCATCTATAGCTATCCCTTTGGTAGCAATCATGACCCCGTAAAAACCCTGAGTAGATCGCGGGTGTTATCTATTTGCCAAGACAATCATTGTCTAGTCAATTAAATTCACCCTCCATGACTTCCAACACCTCCTCGCCATCGCAGCCCGGCCCGGGCTTCTACAGCCCCAACCAGCTCCAGCCCGAAAACAGCGTGGGCTACCTGATGCGCAAGGTGATGACGTCCATCCGCACCCAGGCCGATGCGCAGCTGTCCACCCACGACCTGACCTACGCCCAGTGGCTACCGCTGTTCAAGATCTCGCGCTGCCCCACCACCACCGTGGCCAGCCTGGCGCGGGACCTGGAAACCGACCCGGCCTCCATGACCCGCGCACTCGACCGACTGGAGGCCAAGGGCCTGGTGGCGCGCGAGCGCTCCACCACCGACCGCCGCGTGGTGCAACTGGCGCTCACCCCCGAGGGCGACAAGGTAGCCGCCCAGGTGCCGCCGGTGCTGGCCGACGTGCTCAACGGCCACCTGAGCGACTTCACCCACGACGAATGGCAGCTGCTGCTGCGCCTGCTGCGCCGCATGCTGGCCAATGGCGAAGCGCTGCGCCAGCAGCGCGGCGCAGACGCCGACTGAACGCGCAGCCCACACCGTTTTCCTCCACACAACACCCCAAAACCATTCTGGAGAACCCCGTGAACACCCCATCCCCCCTGCCCTCCACCCGCTCGGCCCTGGCGGCCCATTTCGCGGTATCGGCCCTGGCGCTGGCCGCTGCCCTCCTGCTGGTGGGCTGCGCCAGCCCCGGCACTGCCCACACGCCGCTGGCGCAGACCACCCCGTCGGCCGTGGGCTTGAACGCCGCCGTTACCGACACCGCCGCCCCCAGCCAGTGGTGGAAAACACTGGGCGACGAGCAGCTCAACACCCTGATCGACACCGCCCTGCAAGACAACCCCAGCCTGGCAGTGAGCCGCGCGCGGCTGGAGCAGGCCGTGGCGCTGAGCCAGGTGCGCGAGGCCGCCAACGGCCCGCAAGCCACCCTGGGCGTGGACGCTACCCGCCAGCGCTACACCGCCAACGGCCTGGTGCCCGCGCCGGTGGCAGGCAACACCTACAACAGCGGCACCGTGCAGGCCTCGCTGAGCTGGTCGCCCGACTTCTTCGGCCAGCACGCCGCCGAGCTGCAGGCCGCCCTGGGCCAGGCGCGCGCCGCCCAGGCCGATGCGGCTGCCGCCGCCAACACCCTGGCTGCCCAGGTGGGCCGCAGCTATGTGGCGCTGGCCCGGCTGGTGGCACAGCGCGACGTGGCCACGCGCGCGCTGGCGCAGCGGGAAGAACAACGCAAGCTCACCCAGGAGCGCACCGCCGCAGGCCTGGACAGCCAGGTCGAGCTGACCCAGGCCCAGGCCGCTGTGCCCGATGCTCGCACCCAGATCGAGGCGCTGGATGAACAAATCACCCTGGCCCGCCGCCAGCTGGCCGTGCTGACCGGCCAGGCACCCGACGCGCTGCCCACGGTCACGCCGCAACTCGCCGCACTGCAACCCACCGCCGTGCCCGAGGTGCTGGGCGCCGACCTGCTGGGCCGCCGCCCCGACGTGGTGGCCGCGCGCTGGCGCGTGGAGGCAGCGACGCAAGGCGTGAACAGCGCGCGCAGCGAGTTCTATCCCAACATCAACATTGGCGTCTTCATTGGCCTGAACTCGCTAGGGCTGGACCGCTTGTTCAACGGCAGCTCGCGCCAGATGGGCGTGACGCCCGCGCTGCGCCTGCCGATCTTTGACGGCGGCCGCCTGCGCGCCCAGCTGGGCGGCCGCGCTGCAGAACTGGACGCCGCCATCGCCCAGTACAACGCCGCCGTGCTCGATGCGGTCAAGGAAGCGGGCGACGCCGTGGCCTCCATCCAGTCGCTTACCCGCCAGCAGGCCTTGCAGGACGAGGCCGTGGCCAATGCTGAAAAAGCCTACCGCTTTGCACAAGAGCGCTACCGCGCGGGCCTGGGCAACTACCTGGTGGTGCTCACCACCGAAAGCCAGGTGCTGGCCCAGCGCCGCCTGGCCGTGGACCTGCGTGCTCGCCAGCTCGACACACGCCTGGTGCTGATGAAGGCCCTGGGCGGCGGCTGGACAGATGACACGGCGGTATGAAACACCCCCTGAGCCGCTTCGCGTCTTCCCCCTCTCTCGCTTCGCGGGAGGGGAACGCACCCAGTGGCCTGGCAAAGCCAGTTCCACGGGTGCACTGGCCTCGGCCGCGCCCGTTGAGTAAGTAGCTGGCAAGGCCCGACCCGATCAAAAACACATAACAACACATTCCTGAAAGACCACCGCCATGACCGCCCACAGCGAACCTCTCACCGCCAACGAAGCCAACACCGCCCGCCGCCGGGGCCTCACCCTCATTGCCGCCGCCGTTGCGCTGGTGGCCATCGGCTGGGGCGGATGGCACTGGGCCAATGGCCGCCATGTGGAGACCACCGATAACGCCTACGTGGCGGGCAACGTGGTGCAGATCACGCCGCAGATCGGAGGCACTGTGGTGTCCATCGGCGCGGATGACACCGACTATGTGAAGGCCGGGCAACTGCTGGTCAAGCTCGACCCTGCCGACGCCCGCGTGGCGCTGGAGCAGGCCGAGGCCCAGCTGGCCCAGACCGTGCGCGAAGTGCGCACCCTGTATGCCAACAACGCTACCCTGAAGGCGCAGGTCAGCCTGCGCAGCGCCGACCTGGCCCGCGCCCAGGCCGATGCCGCCCGCATGCAGGACGACGTGAACCGCCGCGCCCCGCTGATGGCCAGCGGCGCCGTGGGCAAGGAAGAGTTCCAGCACGCCACTGCCCAGCTGGCCGCTGCCAAGAGCACCGTGGCCGCCGCCCAATCGGCCGTGCTGGCCGCGCAAGAGCAACTGGCCGCCAGCCAGACGCAGACCGAGGGCACGTCCATCGAGCAGCACCCCAACGTTGCGCGTGCCTCGGCCCGCGTACGCGAGGCCTACCTGGCCGTGCAGCGCGCCCAGCTGGTCGCCCCGCTGGACGGCCATGTGGCCAAGCGCGGCGTGCAGGTGGGCCAGCGTGTGCAGGCAGGCGCCCCGCTGATGACGCTGGTGCCGCTGAACGACCTGTGGGTGGACGCGAACTTCAAGGAAAGCCAGCTCAAGACCCTGCGCATCGGCCAGCCCGCCGAGCTGGAGGCCGACGTGTACGGCACCAAGGTCGTCTACCACGGCACCGTGACGGGCCTGGGTGCGGGCACCGGCGCCGCCTTTGCGCTGCTGCCCGCGCAGAACGCCACGGGCAACTGGATCAAGGTGGTGCAGCGCGTGCCCGTGCGCATTGCACTCGACCCCAAGGAAGTGGCCGAGCACCCGCTGCGCGTGGGCCTGTCGATGGAAGTCAAGGTGGACACTGCCGACCAGAGCGGCAAGACGCTGGCCGACACACAGCGCACCACGCCCGTGGCCGCCACCGCTGTGTTCGACGAGCAGTTCAAGGCCGCAGACGACGAGGTGGCCCACATCATTGCCGCCAACCTGGGCCGCAGCGGCAAGGCTGCTGTGGCTGTGGCATCGCCCAAGGTGGGCAAGGCGCCCGCGCAAAGCCAGCAGCAACACGCTTCGGCCCCGGTGGCCTCGGCAGTGCAGTCGCCTGTGGTGCAGTAAACGGGGTGGATAGCGCATGACCGCCGCCAACCCCACTGCAGACGCAGCCGATCAGGCGCCCGCGAAGGCGACGCCCGCAGCAGCGCAACCACCGGCCCCCGCCGCCTACCCACCACTGCAAGGCACGGCCCTGCTGCTGGGCACGCTGTCGCTGTCGCTGGCCACGTTCATGAACGTGCTGGATTCGTCCATCGCCAACGTCTCCATCCCTGCCATTGCCGGTGACCTGGGTGTGAGCCCCGGCCAGGGCACCTGGGTCATCACCAGCTTTGGTGTGGCCAATGCGATCTCGGTGCCGCTCACCGGCTGGCTCACGCAGCGCTTTGGCGCGGTGCGCCTGTTCACCATGAGCGTGCTGCTGTTCGTGCTCACGTCCTGGCTGTGCGGCTTTGCCGGGTCGCTGGAGGCACTGGTGTTCTTCCGCGTGCTGCAAGGACTGGTGGCGGGGCCCATGATTCCGCTGAGCCAAACCCTGCTGCTCGCCAGCTACCCCAAAGCGCTGGCAGGCACCGCCCTGGCGCTGTGGGGCGTGACCACGCTGGTCGCACCCGTGGTCGGGCCGCTGCTGGGCGGGTGGATCACCGACAACATCTCGTGGCCGTGGATCTTCTACATCAACGTGCCCGTGGGCCTGCTGGCCGGTGCGTTGACCTGGGGCATCTACCGCCAGCGCGAGACACCCATCCGCAAACTGCCCATCGACACCGTGGGCCTCAGCCTGCTGGTGCTGTGGGTGGGCGCGCTGCAGCTCATGCTCGACAAGGGCAAGGAGCTGGACTGGTTTGCCTCGGGCGAGATCATCACCATGGCCGTGGTCGCCGTGGTGGCGTTTGCCGTCTTCCTGGTGTGGGAGCTGACCGAGAAGCACCCGGTGGTGGACTTGAAGCTCTTCAAGGGCCGCAACTTCACCTTTGGCGCGCTGGCGCTGTCGGTGGCCTACGCGCTCTTCTTTGGCAACGTGGTGCTGCTGCCGCTGTGGCTGCAGCAGTGGATGGGCTACACCGCCACCTCGGCCGGCATGGCGCTGGCGCCGGTGGGCATTTTTGCCATTTTGCTCACGCCGCTGGTCGGCAAGAAGGTGGGCCAGTGGGACCCGCGCCGCATGGCCACGGGCGCGTTCATCGTGTTCAGCACGGTGCTGTGGATGCGTTCGCAGTTCACAGTGCAGACGGACTTCATCCACATCCTGATCCCCACCCTGCTGCAGGGCGCGGCCATGGCGTTCTTCTTTATCCCGCTGACCACCCTGACCTTGGCGGGTATCGCGCCAGAGCGTATCCCGGCAGCTGCGGGCCTGAGCAACTTCGTGCGTATCACCGCTGGGGCCATGGGCACGTCGATCGCCACCACGCTGTGGGAGAGCCGCGCCGCCATGCACCATGCGCACCTGACCGAAGGGCTGGTGCAGGGCCAGGGCGTGTTTGCGCAGACGCTGGACAACCTCACCGCGTCCGGCCTCACGCAGATGCAGGCGCTGGCGCAGATCAACCGGCTCATCGACCAGCAGGCGTTCACACGCGCGGCCAATGACATCTTTCTGGGCTCGGCGGGTTTGTTCCTGCTGCTGATCGCGCTGATCTGGCTGACCAAGCGGCCTGCCAGAACGGCGGGTGGCGGTGGTGCCGCCGATGCAGGCGGCGCTCACTAGCGCAAACCAGGGCATTTTCAAGAGAAAAACCACCCTCTCCGCGCTATAGAAAACAAGAGTTTGCTATATTTTACATAGCAATTGATGACAAAAGCGGCTCCTCAGAGCCGCTTTTGTCTTGAAGGTGCGCCACATGGCCCGCAATGGGCCTAAGCAGCCCCCACCCGCTTTTCAGCGTTGGCAAACGCCGTGGCCAGCGCTGCAAACTCGCTCTGGCTCACCACCCCATCGGCAATGCCGCTGCGGTCCATCAGCTGCAGCACGGCCTGCGAAAAATCATTGCCCGGCCGGGTGATCGACGTGCTGGCCAGGCCCTGCAAAAACTCCTGGTGCGAAATCCGGCCGTCCTTGCTGGTGTCAAAACCGGCGGCAATCTGCTCCTTCTGGGCATCGTCCGCGCCAAACTGGCTGAGCAGCGCCTGAAAGTCCTGCGTAGCGACCGAGCCCCCCGCCGCAGGCAAGCCCACCAAGCCACCACCACTGCCGCCGCCGCGCTGCACGGCGCCCAGAGCCCCATCCACCTTGCCCTGCGACACCAGAATGCCCTTGCCCGCAAACCCCGCCAGCGCCTCAGCCTGGGGGCTGAGCGTGACCACGGCCGATGGCTGCGCCTGCGCTTCTTCGCTGCCACGCCGGGGCGCTGCAGACTTGGCCGCCCCGCTGGAGGCAGCATTGAAGACCAGCGAGGCTACGGATGCAAGACCGGAAAGAAGAGGTGACATCGCCTTGAACTCCTGCGTGGCGATATCCCGGTGCCGTGCCGGGAAACCTCCCGCCAGCCACCGCTTCGCCTTGTGATCGGAGCGTACGCGGCACGGCAGGCGACGGTGGCGCAATAAAACGGGGCTCCCCGGCCCACTTTGCAGGATCACCCGGGGGCGTGTGAACAAGCCCCTCAGGCTGGCGACACGTAGCCAGGCCCAAACGCCACAAAAACCCCCCTCCAACTGCCCCGCAGCCTCGCCCTGGTAGTGAAGCACCGACGCCTGCACGATGCGCCCGATGCCCTTGCGCTGCAGCATGCGCGCAAAGGGCTGCCACACTTGCGCAGACGGCGCCTGCGCCACGGCGGTGAAGGTGCCCGCCATGGGCACGAGGTAGTCCATGGTGTTGCGCTGGATGACCAGGCGGCTGCCCAGCCCCTCGGCCGACAACCGCAGGTGCAGCATGGACCACGCCGCCAGGATGGCCACGGCCGATGCACTGCCGCCAAACACCGTGTCGCGGTGGTTGATGTTGGGCGCCAGCGGCGCGCTCAGCACCACCTGGTGGGGCGATGCATCCACCACGCTCACATCCATGGCGTGGGACAAAGGGATGTGCTGGTGCAGGTAGGCCTGGAGTTCGAGAAGATTCACGGTGTGCTCCGGGGGAACCGGTGAGTTTTGGTAGGGCGATTCTGAGGGCAACCGACGGGCCTTATCCTGACCAAACCATCCACCCAGCAACTACCGCGCATCCCGGTGCACGATGTGCTGCACGCCCACAGTCTCCCGCATCAGCGCACTGCGCAGGAAGGCGGGACGCAGATCCAGACCAGCCAGTTGCTCCCGGTCAAACCACGCAAAGACAAGCTTCTGGTCGCCCTCCACACCTTCGTACGGGCCCGCCGACACGTCGAGCAACGATCCAGGCAGTGGCCGAGCGTGCAGGTACAGCCCGATCTCGTGGTACGCCACGCCTGCATAGTTGAAGAAGTTCTCCACCACAAAGGCGAGGTCCTCCAGCGCCACCGCGATGTCCAGCTCTTCCTGCAGCTCGCGGATGATGGTTTGGGCGGCGCTTTCGCCGGGTTCGATGCCGCCGCCCGGCAGAGCCCAGAAGGCATCGCGCTGCAGCCGGTGCAAGAGCACCCGGCCATCCTCACGCCGCACGATGGCGGCGGCGCGCTGGCGGACACGGGGCACCGGGTGATGGGCAGGCGCCATGGGGGGTGAAGAAGTCATATCGGGCAGGGAGGAACGGCGCGATCCTACCGAGTCCGACACAGATCACGGCGAGAGCCACACGTCCCTGAGCCAATCCACCGTCTCCTGCAGCGGGTGCCCCGTGGCAATCTCATCCATGCGGTCCAGCTTGTCCACCGCGTCCAACGCAATCGTTTCGTTCGGTTGGAAGACGATCTGCAGGCGGTGGTAGCGGTCGTCCAGCAGCTGCCGGGCCTGGTAGTCCGAGATACCGGCCACGCCGTCCATCAGCACGTTGATGAGCGGCTGCGCCCACTGCGCGTAGCCCCAGTCCAGCGTCTGGCCCTTGATGTAGGTGAGGCTCACGCCGGTGCCCAGCGACAGCATCACCACTTCATGGAGCGCGGCGCGCTCTGCGGGCTGGTTGCGGCGCGAAATGGCCTGGGCCAGCGCCACGATGCTGGGGTTGTTGGCATACACGCCGCCGTCGATATAACCGTCGGCCGAGGGGAAGTAAGTGGGCGCCGAACTGGTGTACTGGGCGATATGGGCCACCAGTTGCTCGCCGTCCGAATCCGCTCCCTTGAAATTATGAAAAATCTTGGGCTTCCAGGTGCGTTTGGCGGCCACTTCCTCGTTGTCGAGGTCAAAGGTGGGGATGGCCACCTTGCGGGTGACGTCGCGCAGTTTCAGGTCGCCAAACACCGCTTTCAGCTCTGCCTTGAGGCCCTTGCTCGAATAGTCGGCACCCACGGTTTTGCCCAGGTCGCGCAGGTTGTCCCAGATGCTGTCGTCAAAGATGAAGCCGCCGCGCTCCTTGTACACCGTGCAGATTTCCTCGGGCGTCTTGCCACAGGCCAGGCCCAGCGCCAGGATGCCGCCGGTGGAGGTGCCCGCAAACAAGTCCACGGTATTGAGCCACCCCGCAACCTGCGGGTGGGCATTGAGCCGGGCCAGCAGCCGGGCCGTGATCAGGCCGCGCAGGCCGCCGCCGTCCAGGCAGAGGATTCGGTACTTCGCCATGGGAGCACTCCTAGTGTGCGGATAGGTGGCTCGGATGCTAGGCGGCTCCCCACAGGATGCCAAGAAGATTTGTGCAGGCGATGGGCCCGCCACGGCTCTACCGCCGGTCCGGCCGCAGCCGCCCGCCCTCGCCCTGCCCCACTTCCTTCAAAAAGCTCCACACCGCCTGCATGCGCGCCAGGTGCTTGGCCTCGGCAGGCATGCTCATCCAGAAGGTGCGGGTAAAGCGCGCCTCCTGCGGCAGGACGCGGGCCAGCACCGGGTCGGTGTCGGCCAGAAAGGTAGGCAGCACGGCCAGCCCGGCACCGGCGCGCACCGCCTCGTACTGGGCCGTGATGCTGGTGCTGCGCATGGCAAACCGCTCGGGCGGATAGAGCTGGTCGAGAAACTGCAGCTCCTTGGTAAACAGCAGGTCGTCCACATAACTCACAAACGCGTGGTGGCGCAGGTCCTCGCGCGTGGCCACCAAGGGGCGGCGGGCCAGGTATTCGCGCTGGCCGTACAGGTGCAGCGTGTAGTCGGCCAGCTTGGTGACGATGACCGAGCCGCGCGTGGGCCGCTCCAGCGATATGACGATGTCCGCCTCGCGCCGCGACAGGTGCAGCATGCGCGGCAGTGCCAGCAGGTCGATGGACAGGTGCGGGTGCTTTTGCGTAAGCCGCGCCAGGTGCGGCGCCAGGATCAGCGTGCCAAACCCCTCGGTGGCTCCCACGCGCACCAGGCCCGAAGGCCCGGCCCCCGCCTGCGCCGGGGCGGCGCGCTCCACACCCAGCACGGCGGTTTCCATGGCCTCCACGGCGGGCAGCAGCTGGCGCCCGGCCTCGGTCAGCCGGTGGCCGCCCGCCTCGCGCGCAAACAGGGCGGCGCCCATCTGCTTTTCCAGCGCCTGGATGCGGCGGGCCACCGTGGTGTGCTCCACCCCCGCGCGGCGGGCAGCGGCGGCCAGGGTGCCAGAGCGGGCCAGCTCCAGGAAGTAACGCAGGTTGTCCCAATCCATGATGTGCAAATTTGCAAAACCAAAGTGCATCATTGTCTATTGCTTCAGCAATTTTGCACAGCTACGATGCGCCATTCGTCGGCAAACCGCCGCGTGCCAACCCAGGAGACAAACCCATGAATGCACCGACTTCCCAGGCCGTGCTGGCCCCCACCGTCAAACTGCTGATCGGCGGCAAGTTCGTCGAGTCCAAGACCACGCAGTGGCGCGACGTGGTGAACCCCGCCACGCAAGAAGTGCTGGCCCGCGTGCCGTTTGCCACCCCTGAAGAAATCGACGCCGCCGTGGCGTCTGCCCAGGAAGCCTTCAAGACCTGGAAGAAGACCGCCATCGGTGCCCGCGCCCGCATCTTCCTCAAGTACCAGCAGCTGATCCGCGAAAACATGGCCGAGCTGGCCGCCATCCTGACGGCAGAACAAGGCAAGACCCTGCCCGACGCCGAAGGTGATGTGTTCCGTGGCCTGGAAGTGGTCGAACACGCGGCCAGCATCGGCAACCTGCAACTGGGCGAGCTGGCCAACAACGTGGCCGGTGGCGTGGACACCTACACGCTGATGCAGCCCTTGGGCGTGTGCGCAGGCATCACCCCCTTCAACTTCCCCGCCATGATCCCGCTGTGGATGTTCCCCATGGCCATTGCCACGGGCAACACCTTCGTGCTCAAGCCCTCCGAGCAAGACCCCATGGTGACCATGCGCCTGGTGGAGCTGGCGCTCGAAGCCGGCATCCCCCCTGGCGTGCTCAACGTGATCCACGGTGGCGAAGCCGCTGTGAACGCGATCTGCGACCACAAGGACATCAAGGCGATCAGCTTCGTGGGCTCCACCAAGGTGGGCACCCATGTCTACAACCGCGCCAGCCTCAACGGCAAGCGCGTGCAATGCATGATGGGCGCCAAGAACCACGCCATCGTGATGCCTGACGCCAACAAGGAACAGACCCTGAACGCCCTGGCCGGTGCTGCGTTCGGTGCCGCTGGCCAGCGCTGCATGGCGCTGTCGGTGGTGGTGCTGGTGGGCGAAGCGCAAAAGTGGATCCCCGAGCTGGTGGCCAAGGCCAAGACCCTGAAGGTGAGCGCCGGTGTGGAAAAAGGCACGGACGTGGGCCCCGTGGTGTCCTGCGCCGCCAAGGACCGCGTGCAGAGCCTGATCGAGCGCGGCATTGCCGACGGCGCCACGCTGGAGCTGGACGGCCGCAACCCGCAAGTGGCTGGCTACGAAAAGGGCAACTTCGTGGGCCCCACGGTGTTCAGCGGCGTCAAGCCCGGCATGAGCATCTACGACCAGGAAATCTTTGGCCCCGTGCTGTGCCTGTCGGCCGCTGCCGACATTGACGAAGCCATTTCCTTCATCAACGACAACCCCAACGGCAACGGCACCGCCATCTTCACCCAGTCGGGCGCTGCAGCCCGCAAGTTCCAGGAAGAGATCGACGTGGGCCAGGTCGGCATCAACGTGCCAATCCCCGTGCCCGTGCCCCTGTTCTCGTTCTCGGGCTCGCGTGCCTCCAAGCTGGGCGACCTGGGCCCCTACGGCAAGCAGGTCGTGCTGTTCTACACGCAGACCAAGACGGTGACGGCGCGCTGGTTTGACGACAGCACCATCTCGCATGGTGTGAACACGACGATTAGTTTGAAGTAACCCCCTGAGCGGCTTCGCCGCATCCCCCTTTCTCTGCTTCGCTTTGCGATGCGGAAGGGGGACGCCACCGGCGCGGCGGGGCGGCCCTTGCGCGGTGGCACTGGCTTGGGCCGCGCCGGTTTCGGCGGTAGCGTGCGGTGGTAAAAGCGGGGCATGCAAATTGATCTGACAACGATGCGGGGATGGGCCATGGTCTTCGGTGCTGCTTGCGCGATGCTGATGGGTGCCGATGCCCACGCACAGGCCGGTGCTGCCTGCAAACCCGGCGGCACGGTGGAAGAAACCAACGCATGCGCCGTGCAAGCCTTCCAGGCGGCAGACACCGAGATCGCCATCCTCTACGGCGACGTGATGCGCGCCCTGTCGGCCCACGAACGGCCCCAGCTGCGGCAGGAGCACACCGCCTGGCAGCGCGAGCGCACCACCCGCTGCAAGCAGGCGCAGCGCAGCAACGAATCGCAACCCCAGTGGCCGCGCCTGTACCACGAGTGCCTGACGGCCGAAACCCAGGCGCGCCGCAAAGGCCTGATGCGCTGGCTCACGCTGGACCACCCTTCCGCCAAGCCCTGAGCAAGGCCCCCAGAACAACAAGAACCGACGACGAGACAGAACACCATGGACTTTGAACTCACCGAAGAACAACGCGCCTTTGCCCAGACGGCCCGCGACTTTGCACAAGCTGAGTTCGCACCCCACGCGGCCCACTGGGACGAGGAAGGCATCTTCCCGAAAGAAGCCATCGCCAAGGCGGGCGAGCTGGGCTTTTGTGGCCTGTACGCGCCCGAAGCCGCCGGTGGCCTCGCCCTGCCCCGCCTGGACGCCACGCTGGTCTTTGAAGAAATGGCAGCGGTGGACCCCAGCACCACCGCCTTCATCACCATCCACAACATGGCCACCTGGATGCTGGGCACCTGGGCCACGCCCGCTGTGCGCGACCACTGGGGCCCGCTGCTCACCACGGGTGAAAAGCTCGCCAGCTACTGCCTGACCGAGCCCGGCGCGGGCTCCGACGCCGCATCGCTCAAGACCCGGGCCGAGCTGGTGGGCAACGAATACGTCATCAACGGCGCCAAGGCCTTCATCAGCGGCGCAGGCAGCACCGACGTGCTGGTGCTCATGGCACGCACCGGCGATGCGCAATCCGGCGCCAGCGGCATCAGCGCCTTTGCCGTGCCCGCCGATGCGCCCGGCATCAGCTACGGCAAGAAGGAGCAGAAGATGGGCTGGAACAGCCAGCCCACGCGCACCATCAGCTTTGACAACGTGCGCATCCCCGCCGACCACCTGCTGGGCCGTGAGGGTGAAGGCTTCAAGATCGCGATGAAGGGCCTGGACGGTGGCCGCATCAACATCGCCACCTGCTCGGTGGGTGCGGCGCAAGGCGCGCTCAACGCCGCCCAGCAATACATGCAAGACCGCAAGCAGTTCGGCAAACCCATCGCCAGCTTTCAGGCGCTGCAGTTCAAGCTGGCCGACATGGCGACCGAGCTGGTCGCCGCCCGCCAGATGGTGCGCCTGGCCGCCAGCAAGCTCGACGCCGGTGCGCGCGACGCATCCACCTACTGCGCCATGGCCAAGCGTTTTGCCACCGACGCAGGTTTCACCGTCATCAACGACGCCTTGCAGCTGCACGGCGGCTACGGCTACATCCGCGAATACCCACTAGAGCGCCTGCTGCGCGACGCGCGCGTGCACCAGATTCTGGAAGGCACGAATGAAATCATGCGGGTCATCATTGCGCGGCGCATGCTGGATGGGGATGCGACGGAAGCTATTCGATAGGTGCTGAAAATACTGCGCCATGACACACAGCCCCGTTCGCTCGACCCGCTTTCCACGCTTTGAGGAAACCACCCTGCCGCGATGTCCCGGGTGCCAATCGGAGCGCCTGCAAGCGGGACACATCGACATCGGCGAAGGTCCGAGCGCGGGCACATTCATCCCGGCGGGGTACAAGTGGAAATTCTTTCGGGCGTCCTATGGCATGGCGGTTCATTCATGCCAATTCCAGATGTGCAAAGACTGTGGCCTGCTTTTCCGACACGAAGACCCTCGTGCGCTTCAAGACTACATAGACCGCAACGCCAAAACCTGAGCACGCCATGCCTGCCCGCCCCCTCTCCGACGAAACCCTGCACCTGATCGACGCCATTCGCACGGCGCTCGCGCACCGCAGCGACGTGCAAGAGCGGCCGCTGTTCGGCACCTACGCCTTTTTTGTGGACGGCAAGATGTGCATCGCCGTCAAGGGCGAAGACCTGCTGGTGCGCCTGCCCCCCGAGCGCCACAGCGAGTTGCAAGAGATGCAAAACACCCGCGAGCTGTCGCCCGGCGGCGGCATGCAGGGCTACTTCTGGGTGGAGCCCAACGGCTACGCCACGCGCGCGCAGTGGAACTACTGGGTTCAGGAGGCCCTGGCCTACAACCCGCGGGCCTTGGCATCGCCCCGCAAAAAGAAGGCAACAAGCCCCCCGGCTGCGGGCAAGAAAGCGCCCGCCAGCACCAGCCCAAAGCCGAAGAAAAAAACCGCCGTCAAAAAACACAGCATCTTCGAAGCCGACGACTGACCCGCCTCGCCGCCCCCAAGGCCCACCACCATGCACCTCCACATCGACACCATGCGCCGCTGCCCACCGCTTGGCAGCCCCGGCCAGGCACACCAGCCAGAACGACAACATCAGCCCCGAAATTCCAAGCTTTTTTAGCCCTTTCCGCGCGATAGACAAGCACTTCTAGCTATCAAATTCATAACAAACCTGCACCCATTCCCTTTCACCATCACAACGACATCCAGGAGCAACACACCATGAAAATCGCATTCATCGGCCTCGGCAACATGGGCGGCCCCATGGCACACAACCTGCACAAGGCAGGCCACGAAGTGCGCGCGTTCGACCTCTCGCAACCCGCCCGCGACAAACTGGCGGCTGACGGCGTGCCCATCGCCACCGACGCCAAGGCAGCAGTGGCAGGCGCCGAAGTCGTCATCAGCATGCTGCCCGCCAGCCAGCATGTGGAAGGCCTGTTCCTCGGCGCGGGTGAGCTGCTGGCCCAGTTGCCTGCGGGCACGCTGATCATCGACTGCTCCACCATCGCAGCCGCCACCTCCCGCAAGGTGGCCGAGGCCGCCAAAGCCAAGGGCGTGGCCTTTATCGACGCGCCCGTGTCGGGCGGCACCGGCGGCGCCATTGCAGGCACCCTCACCTTTATGGTGGGCGGCGACACCGCCGACCTGGAACGCGCCCGCCCCGTGCTCGAAAAAATGGGCGCCAACATCTTCCACGCAGGCAGCGTGGGCGCAGGCCAGACGGCCAAGATCTGCAACAACATGCTGCTGGGCATCCTGATGGCAGGCACCAGCGAAGCCATTGCCCTGGGCGTAGCCAACGGCCTGGACCCCAAGGTGCTGAGCGAAATCATGCGCCGCAGCTCGGGCGGCAACTGGGCGCTGGAAAAGTACAACCCCTTCCCCGGCGTGATGGAAACCGCGCCCGCCAGCAAAGGCTACGCGGGCGGCTTTGGCACGGACCTGATGCTCAAGGACCTGGGGCTGGCGCAAGAGAACGCAATGGCGGTGAAGGCTGCTACGCCGCTGGGAGGCATGGCGCGCAATTTGTATGCGGCGCACAGCCTGGCGGGGCATGGTGGGCTGGATTTTTCCAGCATCATTAAGATGGTGCAGAAGGGGTAATCGCTCTTCCGTCGCAGAAAGACGCCAGCGTTAGCTGGCGTTTTTTTGGGCTGACCGGAGTGAAAAAAACTCCTTAAAACCCGGCGAGTTTCACTTCCGATCGCGCTTCAGTTCCAGAGTGGAGGCGTTGCGACGTCGGAGTTGACCGGCAAGGCGCCGCGAGACATATGCTCCCGCGCACGGCTCGCGGCGCCTTGCAGGTGCGTGTCTGCGTCGAACGACCTGTTAGAGCGCTTCATGGGCCGGTATCGTCTCCTATGAAGATCTTGTCGCGGAATAGGCCGGGCACAACAATCGCCTCAGCAGGCTTTCCACGGCGTTGAAAGGCATACGTGGTCGAACAGAATAAATGATTCCCGCGCAGAGTCAGTTGCTCTTCTTGCGGAAGCATTTCGGAGAGCTCTCGCCTGAGATAGTTCGATAGGCTGCATTCATTGAACACCCAAACCGCGACTCCAATGAGGAACGGACTCACCACAATTGCAATTGAAACCGCGACCTTTCGGGACGCTCGAAGGCTCCTTCGAGCGAAGAGGAATGTTAGCGCGCCTACTACTGCGAGAAGCACCACCGAAATGGGAATGAGGACAGCGAGGGCTTCCAAAACGCGCCTTGCGAATCAACGTCGAAGCTGACCTGACCGCAACACTTGCGGCGAAGCCGCCTCCTGCTGCTGCGGGCCTGCGTCGAGCAACCTGTTAAGTGGCATTTCTTGAACTCCGCGTATGTCGGGACAGCGCGATGAGATCCCATCCGAGCCTTGCGAGCAGCCCGATGGCATAGGCCAGCGCCCACGCGAAAAGGAGAAGGGCGCCCATCCCTCGATCATTACCTGCTTCACCGAGAAGCTCTGCTTGCTCGTAGTTTCGCCAGAGCGCCGCCCAGAAAATTCCGTATACCAACGAACTTAAGATAAGTGCTCGGTCTCCGGGCGCCAGAAGGGGAACCAGAAGATGAGGCAGAAATAGCCAAGCCAAGGCTGTCGTTCCTCTCCACCCAGTCAGAGGAGCAACAATTAATGCCGCGCATAGCACCAGCGCAACATAGCGGCCTGACGTGGGAAGTGCGTGACTCATCTTCACATGCTGCTAACGTGATGCATCCCGCAAACCTTGCGAAAAAAACTGGACCGTGCGGGATATTCTGGACATTGATTCCTCTTGGATGTGGCTCCGGGCCTATGTTTTCAGCCATAGAGCTGTTCGAAAATCTAGGTATAAAAATTCCGTCAAACCCGGCAGCTTTTGCTGGAAAGACTATAGCTCGCCAAAGTGCGTAACCGGCGCATCGGTGCTTCCCCGTGCCAGCACACGCACTTGCGTATGATTCGCATCCCCTCATGCTGCGCCGCACCATCCCCGCCCTGCCTTTCCACATCGTGCTTCTGCTGGTGGCGTTGTTCAACGCCCTGGCGGGCGCGCCCTTGCATGAGGCGCGGCACATTCAGGAGCTGGTGCGCAGCGCCACAGCCTCGGCAGCCGCAGGCGATGTGGATGCCTACGCGGCAACCAGCTCTGCAGCCAGCTACGATCACAGCGAAGAGACACACACCACCTGCGCCTGGTGCCTGACCCACGCGCTGGAGGCGGGGCTGGCGCATGCACCGGCGCGCCAACCGCAACCGCCCGCAGAACCAAGCGCCATCGCGCCGCACAGCGCAGACCCCTCCACGGCCCAGCAGGTGCGCTGGCCGTTTGCAGCGCGCGATCCTCCGCCAGCCCAGCGGGCCTGACACGCGTCAGGCCCCAGCCAGCCTGCGCTCCCCAGCGCATCCCCTTTTCGTTTTCGCCCTTGCACGCGCCCCGTGGGTGTGTGCGGGCATGCAACCTTGTGCGCCTTATCTCCAGGCGCCGGGCCCCGTTTTTGCATTCATCTGCTTTTTTGGACTGGTTTGCCATGCGCTCCTCCACTTCTTCCTCTGCACCTTCTACACGCCGTGCGCCCCTGCCCCGCCCCACCTTGACAGCTTTGGCGGCGGCGGCTCTGCTGGCCTCCCTCCAACCCGCCTGGGCCGCAGACGGCGATGTGGTCACGCCGCCCACCTTGTCGGCAGTGGACGTGGTGGGCCGCAGTGCCTCGGGCGCCTACTACGCCGACGAGGCCGAGGGGGCCAAGACCAGCCTGCCGCTGCGCGAGCTGCCGCAGTCGGTGCGCGTGATGTCGCGCCAGACCCTGGACGACCTGGGCGCTACGCGGCTGGATGATGTGCTGGACTATGTGGGCGGTGTCTCGCGCCAGAACAACTTTGGCGGGCTGTGGGACAACATCGCCATCCGGAGCCTGCCGGGCAACGAGAACACGGGCATGGCGACGCTGCTCAACGGGTTTTCGTCCAACCGGGGCTTCAACGCGCCGCGCGACTTGGCGGGGGTGGAGCGGGTGGAGTTTCTGAAAGGCCCCGCCGCCGCGTTGTATGGCAGCAGCGAGCCCGGCGGCACGCTCAACATCGTGAGCAAGAAGCCGCTGTGGAAGGCTGCGCATTCGGTAGAGGCCTACGCGGGCAGTTACGGCCTGGGCCGCGCGGCGCTGGACACCACCGGCCCCATCAACGACCGGCTGGCCTACCGCCTGAACGTGGCGGTGGAGGACAAGGGCAGCTTTCGCGACCATGTGCGCGCGCAGCGGCAGGTGGTGGCCCCGGCGTTGACCTGGAAGCTCTCGCCCGACACGGTGCTGGAGTACACGGCCGAATTTCTGCGCCACGCCACGCCGCTGGACCGGGGTGTGGTGGCGGTCAACAACCGCCTGGGCGCGGTGCCCGCCAGCCGCTTTTTGGGCGAGCCTGCCGATGGCGATGTGACAGTGACCAACCAGACGCACCAACTGGTGCTGTCGCACGAGTGGAACCCCGACTGGCGCAGCCGCGTGGGGCTGTCGTACCGCGAGACGGGAATGGAGGGCTTCTCGACCGAAGCCACCGCCCTGCAGGCCAATGGCCGCACGCTGACGCGTCAGCGGCGCCATCGCGACTTCCAATCGGACGACGTGGCCGTGCAGGCCGAGCTGCAGGGCAACCTGCGCACGGGCGGGCTGGAGCATGAGCTGCTGGTGGGCGTGGAAAGCTACCGGTTCAGCATGGACTCAGTGATGCTGCGGGTGAACCCCAGCGCTGCCGCGCCGTATGCCATCGACATCTTCAACCCCGTGTACGGCCAGGCGCAGCCCACGCCGGGGCGCAACACCGATACGCTGGAGAAGCAGCGCAACACCGCGCTGTATGTGCAAGACACCCTGAAGCTGGGCGAGCAGTGGCGCGTGATGGCCGGGCTGCGGGCCGACAACTATGACCAGAGCCTGCAAAACCGCATCACCAATCGCACCACGGCGCAAAGCCCCTCGGCCGTGTCGCCGCGCCTGGGCGTGAGCTGGCTGCCGCTGCAGGGTGTGACGGTGTATGCCAACGCGGGCACATCGTTCCGCCCCAACGCGGGCAGCGACGCCGCAGGCAACGCCTTTGACCCCGAAAAGGCCCGCGCCTTGGAGTTAGGCGCCAAGTGGGAAAGCACCGACCAGCGCCTGGGCGCCACAGCCGCGCTGTTTGACATCAAAAAGCGCAATGCCCTGACCAGCGACCCACTGAACGCAGGCTTCTCGGCCGCCGCTGGCGAGGTGCGCAGCCGGGGGCTGGAGCTGGACCTGTCGGGCCGCGTGAGCGCACATTGGCGGGTAAACGCCAGCCTGGTGTTCAACGACGTGGAGGTGACCCGCGACAACACGCTGGAGGTGGGCGGCCGCCTGCTGAACGTGCCCAAGGTCAATGGCAGCGTGCTGGCGGTGTATGAAAACACCCTGGCCAACGGCCAGCGCTACGGCGTAGGCGGCGGCGTGACCCACATGGGCAAGCGCCTGGGCCAGGCCCGCACGCAGGCCGAGGCCAATGCAGGCACGGCTGCGTTTGACCTGCCCAGCTACACCACAGCCAAGCTGATGGCGTACTGGCGCCTGAGCCCCAGGCTGAACCTGTCGCTGGACGTGGACAACGTGTTCGACAAGGTGCACTACACCAGCTCGTACAGCCGCGTGTGGGTGGCGCCGGGGGCGGCGCGCACGGTCACCGTCGGGCTGCAGGCCAAGTTTTGATGAAGCTCCCCCTGAGTCGCTTCGCGCCTTCCCCCTCTCTCGCTACGCGGGAGGGGGACGCCCCCAGCGCGGCGGGGCGGCCCTTGCGCGGGGGCACTGGTCTTTGGCCGCGCCAGTTTCGTCGGTTGCGGCGAACGCGCGGGGCTATGGAAAACTGAAAAATGAACACTTCCTCGACTTTTCTTCGGCCGCTGACGCGGCGCCGCGCCCTGCAGGCCCCCGTGGCCGCGCTGGCGGCAGGCGCCCTGCCCGCTGCCTGGGCGCAGGGCACACCACCCGCCTCCGCCCCCGCACCGCTGCAAATCGTCGGCCCGTGGGAGATCAGCGGCCTGGCGCCCGCCAGCAGCGGCTATGTGTTCACGCGCCTGCAGGTCACCGAAACCCTGCTGGACGCTGCAGACGACGGCCAGCCACGGCCCGCGCTGGCGCAGCGCTGGCGCCGGTCGGCAGATGGGCTGGTGTGGCAGTTTGAGCTGCGGGCCGGGGCGCGTTTTCATGACGGCACACCCGTGACGGCTGCCGCCGTGGTGCGCGGCCTGCAGGCCGCGCAGGCGGCGCCTGCGCTGCTGAGCCAGGCGCCCATCGAGTCCATCACCGCTCTCGACGAGGGCACGGTGCTCATCCGCCTGCAACGCCCCCACACCGCCCTGCCCGCGCTGCTGGCGCATTCCAGCACCATGGTGCTGGCCCCGGCCAGCTATGGGGCTGACGGCAAGGTGCGCAGCATCATTGGCAGCGGCCCCTACCGCATTGCGGTGCTGGTGCCGCCGCAGCAGGTCGAAACGGTGGTGTTTGACGCCTATGACGGCCCGCGCCCCGCGATTGCCGCCGTGCGCTACCTGGCCGCCAGCCGCGCAGAAACCCGCGCGCTGATGGCCGAGAGCGGCCAGGCCGATCTGGCCTATGGGCTGGACCCGGCCAGCCTGCGGCGGCTGCAGCGCCATGCCCAAAACCCTGCTCTGGCGCGCCGCACCGCAGTGCGCATTGCATCGGTCACGCTGCCGCGCACCGTCATCGTCAAGCTCAATGCGGGCCTGCCCGCGCTGCGCGATGTGCGCGTGCGCCAGGCGCTGAGCCTGGCCATCGACCGCGCGGGCATTGCCCTGGCGCTGATGGGCGACGAGGCGCTGGCCGCCACGCAACTGCTGCCGCCCACGCTGGGCGCGTGGCACAACCCGCACCTGCCCCCGCTGCAGCACGACCCCGAAGCCGCCGCACGCCTGCTGCGCGCCGCAGGCTGGCAGCGCCACAGCGACGGCCTGCGCGATGCCGAGGGCCAGCCGCTGCACCTGGTGATCCGCACCTTTGTGGACCGGCCCGAGCTGCCGCTGATTGCCACCGCCTTGCAGGAGCAGTGGCGGCTGGCGGGCATGGCGGTGAAGGTGAGCATCGGCAACTCGGGCGACGTGCCCCGGGGCCACCGCGACGGCAGCCTGCAACTGGCGCTGGCTGCGCGCAACTACGCCAACGTGCCCGACCCCACAGGCACGCTGGCGGGCGACTTTGCCGCCCAGGGCGGCGACTGGGGCGCCATGGGCTGGCACAGCGACACCGTGGTGCAGGCCCTGCACGAGCTAACGCGCACCCAGACCACGCCCGAGCGCACGCGGGCGCTGCGGCAAACCATCACGCACACCCTGCAAGCGGAGCTGCCCGTGATCCCCGTGGCGTGGTACCGCCAGCATGTGGCCGTGGCCCCCCGGCTGGCGGGCGTCACGCTGGACCCGCTGGAGCGTTCTTACCGCCTGACCGGCATGGAGTGGAACAACCCATGAACCCCTTGATGTCAAAACCCTGGGCCGCCCTGCTCGGCCGCAGGCTGGTGCAGGTGCTGGCCGTGTCGCTGCTGATCGGCACGCTGTGCTTTTTGATGGTGCGCGCCCTGCCCGGCGACCTGGCCATGCGCGTGGCGGCGGGCCGCTATGGCTATGACCTGGTGAGCAACGCCGCCGCCGACGCGGTGCGCGCGGAGCTGGGGCTGGACCGCCCCGGCTGGCTGGCGCTGCTGCACTGGTGGCGCGACATGGCCACGTTCAACCTGGGGCAGTCGCTGGTGTCGCAGCGCTCGGTGTGGCACGAGGTCACGCACCACCTGGGCGCCACGCTGCGCCTGTCGGGCGCCGCGCTGGCCATTGCCTTTGCCGTGGGTGTGCCGCTGGGCGTGTGGGCCGGACTGCGCCCCCAGGGCTGGGTGGACAAGGCCAGCTGGCTGATGGCCGTGGTGCTGCGCGCGCTGCCGCCGTTTTTGCTGTCGGTGCTGCTCATCCTGCTGGTGGCCGTGCAGTGGGGCGTTTTGCCTGCGGGCGGTGACGAGAGCCAGGCCAGCCTGGTGCTGCCCGCACTGACGCTGGGGCTGGGCCTGGCTGCCGGGCTGGCGCGGGTGACCCGCGCTGCGATGCTGGAGGTGGTGGTGTCGCCCTTTTTTGAATTTGCGCGCACCAAGGGCCTGAGCGACTGGCAGGCACTGGTGCGCCACGGCCTGCGCAATGCCGCCGTGCCGGTGACGGCCTACCTGGGCGTGCAGGCGCTGTTTTTGGTGGAGGGCGCGCTGGTGGTGGAGACGCTGTTTGCCTGGCCCGGCATCGGCCACGCGCTGGTGCACGCCGTGTTCGGGCGCGACATCCCTGTGGTGCAAGGCACGGCCCTGTGCATGGGCGTGCTGTTTGTGGTTTTCAACCTGCTGGTGGATGCAGCATGCCTCGCGCTGGACCCCCGACATACCCAGAAGGTGGCGAAATGAGCAGCCCCCCTGAGTCGCTACGCGCCATCCCCCCAGAGGGGGGACGCACCCCGGTGGCCTGGCAAAGCCAGTTCCACGGGGGCGCTGAGGCAGAGCCTTCTGTCCCCCCGCGTCCTTTCCGCTGGCCTGTTCGCACCGTGCTGGGCATTACCTTGCTCGGCCTGCTGGCGCTGTTTGCCCTGCTCGGCCCCTGGCTGGTGGGCGCCAGCCCGGTGGTGCAAGACCTGCGCAACACCCTGGCGCCCCCCAGCGCCCAGCACTGGCTGGGCACCGATGTGCTGGGCCGCTCGGCGCTGGCGCGGCTAGCGCATGCGGCGCAGCTGTCGCTGGTCATGGCGCTGCTGGCCGCGCTGAGTGCCGCCGTGCCCGGCACGCTGCTGGGCATCGTCGCCGCATGGCGCGGTGGGCGCACCGAGCGGGCGCTGCTCATGCTGTCGGACTCGGTGCTCGCCATCCCCGGCCTGCTGCTGGTGCTGCTGATTGCGGCCCTGGCGCCCGGCGCGCTGTGGGCGCTGTATGCGGGCCTGTCGGCTGCGCTGTGGGTCGAATACTTTCGCGTGAGCCGCGCGGTGGCCCGGCCCGTGCTGGCGGGTGATGCGGTGCAGGCATCGCGCCTGCTGGGTTTTGGACGCGGCTATGTGCTGCGCCGCCACCTGCTGCCCGCGCTGGCGCCCACGCTGGGCACGCTGCTGGCCTTTACCACGTCGCAAGCCGTGCTGGCGCTGGCCGCGCTTGGGTTCGTGGGCGTGGGCATGCAGCCGCCCACGCCCGAGCTGGGCCTGATGATGACCGAGGCCATGCCCTACTACGAAGAAGCCCCGTGGCTCATTGCAGCCCCCACCGCCCTGCTGGTGTGGCTGGTGGCCGCGATGATGCTGCTCAACCCTGACCGGGAGACCGCATGACCACGCCTTTGAAATCCGACGCCCTGCTGGTCGTGGAGGGCCTGGGCATCCAGGTGGGCGGCAAGCGGCTGCTGCGCGACATCGGCTTCAGCCTGCGGCCGGGCCAGGCGCTCACGCTGGTGGGTGAAAGCGGCGCGGGCAAGTCGCTGCTGGCCCAGGCCATCATGGGAAACCTGCCACCTGCGCTGCAGGCCACGGGCCAGATCACGCTGGATCGCACCACCACCCGCGCCCAGGACGCAGCCGCGCGCCGCGCCCTGTGGGGCCGCAAGCTGGCGCTGCTGCCGCAGGAGCCCTCGCTGGCACTCAACCCCCTGGCCCGCGTGACGCCGCAGCTGGCCGAGGTGTACCGCCTGCTGCACCAGCAGCCCCCCAGCGCCGCCAGCGCACAGGCCGAACAGGTGCTGGGCGCTGCGGGCCTGGGCGGTGCGGGCAGCCACTACCCCTGGCAACTGTCGGGCGGCATGGCCCAGCGCGCGGTGGCCGCCATCACCCTGGCCGGGGGCGCGCCGGTGCTGATGGTGGACGAGCCCACCAAAGGGCTGGACACGCATTGGCGCGGCCGCATGGTGGAGTTGTTCCGGGGCGTGCTGCAGGCGGGCGGCTGCCTGCTCACCATCACCCACGACATGCAGGTGGCGCAGGCGCTGGGCGGCCAAGTCATTGTGCTGCGCCACGGGCAAGCGGTGGAGCAAGGCGATGTCCACACCGTGGCGGCAGCGCCGCAGCACGCCTTTACCCGCCAGTTGATGGATGCCGACCCCGCCCGCTGGTTGCCGTTCGCGCCGCCCCTGATCGGCGAGCCCGTGGTGAAGGCGTGCGGCATCTCCAAGGCCTATGGCGCGCAGAAGCTGTTTGCGTCCATGGATCTGAATATCCGCAGCGGCGAACGCATGGCGGTGCAAGGCCCCAGCGGCACCGGCAAAAGCACGCTGGGCAATGTGCTGCTGGGCCTGGTGGCGCCCGACACGGGCCGTGTGGAGCGCAGCGCCCGGCTGCGCCCGCATGCGTTTCAAAAGCTGTACCAGGACCCGGTCAGTTCGTTTGCCCCACACATCAGCCTGGCCCAGTCGCTGCGCGATGCCGCCCGCCTGCACCGCTGCGACTGGAAGGCGGTGCAGCAGCGCCTGGCGCAGCTGCGCGTGCCCGAGGACCTGCTGGCGCGCAAACCCGACCAGGTGTCTGGCGGCGAGCTGCAGCGCATTGCGCTGGCGCGGGTGCTGGTGGCGCAACCGGCGCTGCTGTTTGCCGACGAGCCGACCTCGCGCCTGGACCCCATCACGCAGCAGGAGGCCATCCAGGTGCTGCTGCACGCGGTGCAAGACACCGGCGCCGCGCTGATGCTGGTGACCCACGACCCGCACCTGGCCGCCGCCGTGGGCACGCGCACGCTGGACTTTGCGCAGGGCGACACACTGGCCTGCGCTGCATGAGGCCACGCATCACTCCACGCATGGGGCCAGGCAGGGGGCTACCCAGGCGCTCGCCCCAAAGCGCCCTCCTCCTACCCAGCCCCGGGGCGCTTTTCCGCTAAGGTGGCGGGATGCATCTGAAACGACCCCACACCCTCAGCGGCGGGCGCCCCGCCTTTGGCAAGGCCCTGGCGGCCGCCACCCTTGCAACCCTGCTGGCGGCCTGCAGCAGCCAGCCCCAGGGAGCCCCCATGACGCAGCCCCCGTCTCCTTCTTCTTCCACCTCCACCCCATCTTTTTCCGCCCACACGCTGCAGGCCTACGGCTGGGACCTGGTCTCCGCCCACGATGCCCAGGGCCAGGCAGCGCCCGGCTGGCTGCTGGCGGGCAAGCGCCCGCTGCGCCTGCACTTCGAGGCCCAGCGGCTGTCGGTGCAGAACCTGTGCAACGTGATGGGCGCGGGCTACACCCTGAGCGGCCCGAACCTGCAGGTGGGCCCGCCCGTGTCCACCAAACGCGCCTGCGCCGAGCGCGACCTGATGGATCTGGAGCAGCGTGTGGCCACCCTGCTGCCCCAGGCCCAGCGTTTTGAATTGCGGGGCGCCACCGCCACCACCGCGCCACAACTGGCGGTGTGGTTTGCCGACGGCAGCCGCTGGGAGCTGGTGGGCTCGCCCACGCCCGCCACGCGCTTTGGATCGGCGGGCGAGCGCCTGTTTCTTGAAGTGGCCCCGGAGCGTGTGGCCTGCAACCACCCGCTGATGCCCCAGGCCCAGTGCCTGCGCGTGCGCGATGTGCGCTATGCCGACAACGGCGTGCGCCAGGGGGTGGGCGAGTGGCGCATCTTCCAGGGTGAGATCGAGGGCTACCGCCACGAGCCAGGTCTGCGCAACGTGCTGCGGGTGCAGCGCTACTCGCTGGCGCGCAACGGCCAGCTGCCCGCCGACGCACCCAGCCATGCTTATCTGCTGGACCTGGTGGTAGAGACCGAACGGGTGCGCTAATTCCATTTCTAAATCATCCGTGTCGTTGTTGCTTCGCCTTGTCGTGCTACAGCACTGCCTGCGGCTTCGCGCCTAGACACGAATGATTTGGAAACGGAATAGGGCCCCAAACTTCAAGCAAAAAGTGCCGTCACCGCGCGACCATTAAGCCTCAATAGCTATCAAAACAATAGCATCACTGCGGCATAGGCACTGAAACAGGCGCCCCCGAGGGCGCCGCAGCCCGCAAAAAACGCTGCTCGAAAGCGCTGGCGGGCAGCGGCTGGCTGAGCAGGTAGCCCTGCATCTCGTCGCAGCCCAGCTGCGCCAGCCGCCGGGACTGGTCCTCGGTCTCCACCCCCTCGGCCACCACCTTCAGGCGCAGCGCATGCCCCAGGTTGATGATGGTGGACACCAGCGACAGCCCCTGGGGCCCGGAGGCCATGTTCATGGTGAACGAGCGGTCGATCTTGAGCGTGTCCACCGGCAGCCGGGCCAGGTAGCTCAGCGACGAGAACCCGGTGCCGAAGTCGTCGATGGCGATGGTGATGCCCATCTCGCGCAGCGCGTGCAGGCTTTGGGTGCTGCGCTCCACGTCGTCCATCACCATGCTTTCGGTGATCTCCAGCTCCAGCCCGCTGGCAGCGGCAGCGTCGTGCGCCACGGCGTCGCGCACCTCGGCAATGAAGCCCTGGTGCCGCAACTGCAGGATGGACACGTTCACGGCCACCCGCAGTGGCGCCAGCCCCGCCTGGCGCCAGCGCAGGTTGTCGGCCAGCGCCTGCCGCAGCGCCCAGCGGCCCACGTCGTAGATCAGGCCGGTCTCTTCGAGGATGGGGATGAACTGGCCGGGCGGCACCAGGCCCCGGCGCGGGTCGTTCCAGCGGATCAGCGCCTCGACGCCCGTGATGGCGCCACTGGCCAGGTGCTGCTTGGGCTGGTAGTGCAGCACAAACTGGCCCTGCTCCAGCGCCGCGCGCAGGCGCCCCTCCAGGCTCAGCGCCTCGGCCACGCGGGTGTTCATTTCGGAGGTGTAGAACAGCAGGCTGTCGGCCGATGCCTTGGCCTTGTTGACGGCGGCTTCGGCGTTGCGCAGCAGTGCTTCGGCATCGGCACCGTCCATGGGGTACAGGGCCACCCCGGCCTTGGCGGCCATGCGCAGCTCGGTGCCCCCCACCACAAAAGGCGTGTCGAAACAGGCACGCATGAGCAAGTCCACAGCCACCGCCACGGCACCGGCGTCCCGGGCCTCGGTCACGGCAATGCCAAAGCTGTTGATGCCGATGCGCGCCACGTCGTGCAGGTTGCCCGCCGCATGCTGCAGCCGCAGTGCCACCTGCTTGAGCAGTTCATCGCCCGCCTGGCGCCCCAAGGTGTCATTGACGATGCGAAACCGGCTGATGTCCATCAGCGCCACGCCATGCAAGGCCTTGGCCCCATCGCGGGGCCGCAGATGCTGCCCGGTGCGCTCCAGAAACAGCGTGCGGTTGGGCAAGCCGGTGATTTCGTCGTAGTAGGCCAGGTAGCTCAGGCGGTCTTCCTTGTCGAGGTGGTCCATGGCAAAGCCGATGTCCCCGGCCAGCTCGGTCAGCAGCTTCATCTCGGTCTCGTCGAAGAAGCCCACCTCGTCCGCCAGCAGGGCCAACACGGCCACCACATCCCCCCCCACCACAATGGGCAGCACCGCAATGCTGGCCACGCCACGCGCCTGCAGTTGCTCGCGCAGCATCACGCGCGGGTCGCCGGTGATGTCGTCGCACAGCACGGGCCGCCCCGACCGCACTACGGCGGAGGCCAGGCTCTCGCCGGGCGTGGGTTCGCCAAACAGCCCCAGCCGGTCGTGGATGTTGCGGATGAAGTCGGCCTCGGCCCCCGACACCCCCACGGGCACCACCCGCCCTGCCGCGCGGTCCACACGGCCGATCCAGGTGATGCGGAAGTGGCCATGCTCCACGGCAATGCGGCAGGCTTCGCGGAACAGCTCGTCGCGCTGGCGCACGCGCACGATCAGGGTGTTGATGCCGCTGAGCATGGCGTACACGCGGTTGAGGCGCTTGATCTTACGTTCGGCCTCGCGCCGATCGGTGATGTCCTCGCCCAGGCTGGCCACGCCCGTCACCTGCCCGCCCACCGAGCGCAGCACGGTGTTGTTCCAGTGCACCAGGCGCCGCTCGCCCGAGCGGGTGAGGATTTCGTTGTCGTAGTGCCAGGCCGAGGGCCGGTCGGCCAGCAGGTCGGCAAACACATCGCGCACATGGGCGGTTTCGGGCGGCACGAACAGTTCGAACCAGTTGCGGCCAAACACCTCCTCGCGCTCCCAGCCCGTCAGGCGCAGCAGGTAGTCGTTGCAGTAGGTGATCAGGCCGGTGCAGTCCAGCATCAGCGAGATCATCTCGACCTTGTCGAGCATGGTGTTGAAGCGCCGGTCGCTTTCGTGCAGTTCTTCTTCGGCGCGTTTTTCCTTGGTCACGTCCTGGATGGTGTTGAACCAGCGGCCCACTTCGCCCCGGCCGGTCTCGTCCTCCAGCGGCTCCATCACCTGGCGCAGGTACTGCAGCCCACCCGCCGGGTTCAGCACGCGGTAGGTGAAATCCACCCGAACCTTCTGGCGTGCGGCCAGCAGCGCATGGTGGCGGAACGTGCCCCGGTCGTGCGGGTGCACCAGCGCCAGCCAGTCGCGCGCCGAGCGGGGCACCGCGCCGGCAGGCAGGCCCAGGATGTCGGGCAAGGTGTCCTGCCAGCTTTCAAACGCACCGTCGTGCCCGCTGATCACATGGGTGATCTTGGCCAGGGCCTGGGCCCGGCGCAGGCTGGCCTTGCTGGCACGCAGCTCGTCCATGGCGCGCTGGCGCTCGAACACCTCCACCTGCAGTTGCTCGGCATGTTTTTGCACCTCCATGTAGAGGCTGCCGTTTTCGTAGATGCGCCCCACCTGGGCGCCCAGGATGGCCAGCACCTTTTCGTCGTCGGCGCTGAACTCCTCGGCCCCTTCCTTGTTGGCCAGACAGATCCATCCGTAGGAAAACGACAGCGAGGTGACGGGCGCGATCAGCCCGGTGTGCAGCGGCGGGTAGCCTGCGGGCAGGCCGATCACGCTGGGGTTTCCGCCGGGGTTGGTCACGCGCTCGGAACGGCGGTCGGCCCGCAGTTGCCCCAGCAGGCCGTGGGAGACCACAGGGAGGTCCAGGGGCCGGTCTTGCAGCCCTGTGTGTGCGGGATCAATGCCGCTGGTGCAGGTGATGGCGCTGACGCTGTGTTTGCGCACCACACACAACACGGCGTACTGCGCACCCACCAGAGTGCGCGCCCCCCGGCACACGTTGGCCAGCAGCACCTGCGGGTCACGTTCGGAAGCCAGTTGCAGGTTCAGGTCGGTCAGCGCCGCCAGGCGCCGGTTCATGGCCTCCAGCTCGGCCACGTTGCCGGTGAGCTTGCCGGTCATGAGCTGCAGGTGGCGGGTCCGGAAGCCATGCTCCAGCGCCACCAAAGGCCGGGGCGCAATCTGCGTGAGTGCCTGCTCAATGGCGGCCAGGATGTCCTGTGGCTCGCAGGGCTTGACCAGCACCTGCGTGACCCCGCAGGCCAGCGCGAGGCTGCGGGCCTCCTGCTCGCGGTAGTGCGCGCTGTAAAAAATCACCTGCGTGGCCGCCAGGTGGTGGTCGGCCCGCAACTGGCGCACAAACTCGTAGCCGTCCATCGTGGGCATCAGGATGTCGGAGATCACCAGGTCGGGCTGCTCGGCGCGCACCAGGGCCAGCGCCTCGGCGCCATCGGCAGCCTCCAGCGCCTGGTGGCCACTGTGCCCGATGAGCGTGACCACCAGCGCCCGATTGGCGGGAAGGTCATCAACAACAAGAATCTTTGCCATGCGCAGCCCGGTGCTTTTTTGTCAGCCCTCGGCGGGCAGGGTGTTGAACGGCGGCCCCAGGAAGGCCTCGACCTGCTGCACAAAGGTCTCGGGCGTGATGGGCTTGGACAGGTGTTCGTTGAAGCCCACGTCCAGCGCCTTCTCGCGGTCGCCCGGCATCGAGAACGCCGTGACCGCCACCAGCGGCACCACGCGCCAGATCATGCTGGTGCGCAGGCTGCGGGCCACCTCGTAGCCGTTCATCACGGGCATCTGCAGATCGCACAGGATGATGTCCGGGCTTTCTGCCAGCGCAATGCGCACGCCAACGGCGCCGTTCTCTGCGGCCAGCACACGGTGGCCGGCGGCTTCCAGCAGGTAGATGACCAGCTGGCGGCTGGCGTCGTCGTCTTCAATGACCAGGACGGTGGCTTTGGTCATGCGCTGCGCTCCTGGAGTTCAAGGACAAAGGTGCTACCGCGCCCTTCCTCGCTGTCAAAACCCAGGGTGCCGCCCAGGGCTTCGGCCAGCTTGCGGCTCAGGTGCAGGCCCAGGCCCGTGCCTTCGTGGTGGCGGCGGTCGGCGCTCTCCACGCGCGAAAAGGCCTCGAACAGGCGGGGCTGCTCCTGCAGCGCAATGCCGGGGCCCGTGTCCTGCACCCGCAACTGCACGCTGCGGCCGCCGCCTGGCAGGGTCAGCTCGTGCAGCACCACATCCACCCGGCCCTGCTCGGTGAACTTGATGGCATTGCCCACCAGGTTGATGAGGATCTGGCTCAGCGCACGCCGGTCGGTCTGCAGCGCCACCGCGCCGGGTGGCACCTGCACGGCAAACGCCAGGCCCTTGCGCTGGGCCTCCAGCTCCAGGGTGGCCGATACCTCCTCGATCAGGGCCTTGCAGTCCACCGGCTCCAGGTTCAGCGTCACCTTGTTGGCGCTGAGCTTGGCCACATCCAGCAGGTCGTTGATGAGGGACAGCAGGTGCTTGGCGCCCGTCTGCACGATGCGCAACTGCTTGTCCTGCTCGGCATTCAGGGGGCCGGGCAGCTTCATGAGCAAGGTGCCCGTGAAGCCGATGATGGCATTGAGCGGCGTGCGCAGCTCGTGCGACATGCTGGCCAGGAAGCGGTCCTTGACCAGGGCTGCCTTCTCCAGCTCCAGATTCTTGTCGCGCAGAACCTGCTCGATGCGCTTGCGCTCGGTCACATCGCGGATGGCGCTCGATACAAATAATCCCTCCTCGGTCTCTAGCGGGCTCAGGCTGATCTCGACCGGGAACTCGGATTTGTCTTTGCGCAGGCCATACAGGTCCTGCCCCGCGCCCATGGAGCGCGAACGTGGCTCGGAAAAAAAGCGGTGCCGGTGCTCGGGGTGGCGGGCGCCAAAACGCTCGGGCACCAGCAGCTCGATGGGCTGGCCCAGCAGCTCGTCGCGGCTCCAGCCAAACAGCTTCACGGCCTGCGAGTTGACGAGCACGATGCGCCCCTCACGGTTGACGATGACCATGGCGTCGGGCGCGGCTTCGAGCAGATCCTTGAACTTCTGGTCGGCCCGCTTGCGGTCGGTGATGTCGCGGATGGCGCTCATCACCATCTTGCCCTCTTCGGTGTCGATCGGGCTCAGGCTGATCTCCACCGGGAACTCGCCCCGGTCCTTGTGCAGGCCATGCAGCTCCAGCCCCGCGCCCATGGTGCGCGTGCGTGGCTGGCCAAAAAAGCCGCTGCGGTGGCCCAGGTGGGCACCCCGGTAGCGGTGGGGCAACAGCACCTCCACAGCCTGCCCCAGCAGTTCGGCGCGGGCGTAGCCAAACACGCGCTCGGCCTGCGAGTTGACAAGCACGATGCGCCCCGTCACGTTGACCATCACGATGGCATCGGGGGTGGATTCGAGCAGGTCGCGAAAGCGTGCCTCCAACAACTTGGCCTCGCGCTCCACCTTCAGCTGGGTCACATCCTTCTTGCTCGACAGGAAATACTGCAACTGGCCGTCCGCCCCGAGCACCGCTTTGGTGGAAACACTCACATGGACCAGGGTTCCGTCCTTGCGGCGGCGCACCGTTTCTCGCACCGAGGTGCCCAGGCGCACGGCCTCTGCCCGCAAGGCTTCTTCTTCGTGGGCCCGATCCTTGGGAACAATGAGATCCAGCAGAGAGCGCCCTTGCACGTCGGCTTGCTTGTAGCCGAAGATCAGCTCGGCGGCCAGGTTCCACTCCAGCACCAGCCCCTCCGGGGACAGCACCAGCAGTGCGTCGGGGTTTTGCTCCCAATACGCGATAGAAGAAAGTTTGGATCCCATGCAGCTCTCTTGTGACTCTTGTTCCAAGTGGAATTCCTTCCCTGCACCGCACCGCCAAGGTGCCGAGCCATATTAGAGGGGAACGCAAGAAAACACCAACACTGAACTGCCAGCAATGCAGTGCGTCCTCAAGCCACGGTGCCACGGAGGAGATGCATAAAAATGCCCCTGACGCGGCGAGGGCTTCAGGGGCTATCAGACCTTGTGTCCGCAGGCCGGGCCACAAGGCAACCGCAGTGGCTCGGCGCAGCCTATGTACCGGGGCCTGCGCGCATTTGATCCGCCCATCGGTCCATGGCGGCGACCAGCACCGGCGCTTTAGCAAACCCATCTACCAGCCGCGTCACAAACCCACTCTGCCTCACAAGAAGGGCGGGGAAACTGGATATGCCCCAACGGCGCGCTTGTGCAAAGTCTTCATGGGCAGCTTGCCGGGTGCTCTGCGCTTCAAACAACGCCTCAAGCCCTTCTGCTGAAAATGCTTGAGCCCGTAAGGATTGAGTCACCACACGCACCAAAACCTCCTTGGCGGTGGTGTCCAGGCCATCGACGTAAAAGGCATTTTGGATTGCCCGAAACACGGTCAGCAAATCTGCAGCCGGTGCGGCAATGCGCGCGGCAACCACCGCACGGCACGCTGGCTCCGTGTCGTAGACAAACCCCTGCCGTGCCATCAGAGCTTCGCGGTTGAAAGACAAACCTGTCGCAGCTTCCACCTTCGCCCAATGAAACAGCCGAAAGCGTTTACCAGCATCGTCCAGTACCTCGGTGCCCCCGGCGCGCAGTCCCCCGGTGACAATCTCAAGCCGCACCTCGGGCCGCTGGGCCAGCGCCGTCGAAAGCTCCAGCCCGAAGCCATAACACCAGGAACACATGGGGTCTCCCACATAGACCAGGCTGGGTGCGGTGGTGTTTGCGCCGGTCATGGGCGCTCCGCTGCGCGGCGTCCGAATGAAATCCCGTATGCCGCAGGGCGCGCCAGAAGCACAGGGTCGCTGGACGGCTCGATCCCGTCAGGCAAGGCAAGCGGATTGAAGAAGACCGGCTCGCAGCGGGAAGCCTCGGTCAGGCTGTGGATCACGAGGCGCCCGGCAGTCACCTGCCGCCGCTGCTCCGGCCAGGCCTGGGTAGCGTCGCTGGGATCGTCCGCCGCTTCCGCCAATTGCACCTGGAACCGGAAAGACGCGGGCCCCTGGGCGAGGCGCTGCTTCAGTTCTGTCTCCAGAAAGCCATCCGGAAGCGTTGCGCTTTGTTCTTCGCTCAGGCGTTGTTCTCCAGCCTCTGGCTCAAAACGCCAGCGCACGAAGCGGCGCTGGTCGTCCGCAGACCGGAAGACGAACGCGTTTATCCCCCAGTAGGGTGTTGTCACATAGCTGGCGGGTGTTGCGCGCTCGGCCAGGTATTTCCCCTGGCGCAGCGACTCGGGGTGGGCCAGGTTGAATGCCTTCAGGCGCTCAGGATCGGGCTTGCCGGTCGCAGGATCTGGAACCCGCGCCCGCACGAAAGGCGCAAAGTCGGCGGGGTCCTTCACAAAGTACACCGGAGCAGAAAGATTGGCTTGCATCCAGACACTCCCGTCCGGCAAATCCAGCTTGAGCGAAAGCCCCCGTGTGGACCGGCTCTTGTCGGACGCGCGCGGATTGCCTCCCCCCACGGAAAATCGGACCAGCGTCGGCAGGGGCGCCCCCGAGAAGGCGGCCGCCTTGCTCAGCGCCTGCCCTTCAGCCGTTCCGGTGAAGGTGCCGTTTGCACAGAGTCCCTTCGTCTGCGTTCGGCGCAGGCCCGCGTGTTTGCCAAACAGCGTCTCCAGCGCATCCACGGACTCGGTCAGCGGCTCGGCAGCCATCGCGACCGGCTGCAGCGCGACCAAGGACAGCAACAGGGAATAAACGTACTTGGGTGATTTCATTTTCAGTCCAGCCTCAGGCTTTGCTCCATCGTGAAGCATTGGTCCCAGATGTACACGTCGAATGCCGCCAGGCGCGATGCCCACTTGGGTGTCAAGGCGTTCACGCACTGCGCGGCCACGCGGTCGATGTAGTTGTCGAAGACCGCCCAAGGGTTGGATTGGTCGCGGGCATCCATGCCTTCACCCAAGGCGGTGGTCTGCAGCGCCTTGCCCGCTGCCGCCTTGAGGTCTTGCAGGAATTCGTGCTGCGCCACCACGTCGGCCTTGGTGCCAACCCGGGCCACGTGGCCGGACACCAGCCAGTCGAAGTCCATGGACTTGATCTTCTCGACCTGCGCGAAGTAGCCGGGGATGTCCTGCGCCAACGCCAGGCGCCGCCATGGCATCCAGCCGGGGAAGATCACGTCCACCACCATCAGCGTGCGCTGCTCGGGGGCCCACAGGAAGATGTTGCCCGGCTCATGGCCGTTGCCGTGGTAGGAGAGTTCGAGGCGCTGCCCGCCCACACGGACTGTGTGTTTGTCACGGAAGGTGACGTTGGGCAGGGGGCGCTTCGGATCACGCGCCCGCGCCAAGATGGAACGGGTTTCCTCGTGCGCAACGATCACGGGCTTCTTGGGCAGCGTGGCCAGGAAATCTCCGGCCGCGCCAATGTGGTCGGCGTGCGCGTGGCTGTAGATGATGTGCGTGACGGGTTGGCTCGTCACCTCGCGGATCGCCTTGGGGATGAATGCAGCCAGAGGCGGCGGCACGTCGGCCAGGATCACGCCCTTGTCATGCACCATGAACATCGCCTGATAGACGTTGTCGGTCACCATGTGCAGGCCACGCCCCAGCTCCTGGATGCGGTAGCCCTTGGCCGCGTCAATCGCCGGGCCCTTGGCCGACTCGGGAATGTCCATGTACTTGCCCGTGCGCGCCCCGATGGTGGCGATCTCGGGCATGCCGTGGTAAGCCTCGGCGGCAGCACAACCGGGGGCCTTGCACTCTCCGTGGGCCGACACGCTGGCAGGCAAGCCCAACGCCAGCGCACTGACCGATGAAAGAAGGAGCCTAGAGAAAAGGTGAAGCATGTTCATGTCAATCCCGGATGTCGTAGTGAAAGACCTTGGAGACGATCTGCCAGCGCCCATCCAGCCAGAGCAGCGTCAGCAGGTCGATGAAGTGCTTGGGCGCGATGGAGCACTGCAGTCTGGCCAGCGCCGTCACCGGGCCCACCAGCTCGATGGAGAGTACGCGGTCGGTGCGCGGCTGGCCGCTGGCCGCCGGCGCGGGCCGGGCGTCCACCACCGGGAAGTACTCGTTCATGCGCCAGAAGATGGGTTGCTCCCCCGCCGCCGTGGCATACAGCGCCTGTGGGTGGAACACCTGGGCCAGGCGCGCTGTATCGCTGTAGTACAGGCCGTCGAGGTACAGCTCCAGCACTGCGTGGATGGCGGCAAAGTCGGCGGCAGTGCTGTTCATTGCGCTCCCCCTTTCTTTGCCCGCTCGCGCAGCACGGTCACGGTCTCACCCGCGATCCCCCAATGGTCGGTGTCCACCTCTTCGATCACGACAAAGGTGGTGGCCGGGTTCTTGTTCAGCACCTGCACCACGAGGTCGGTCGCGCCGCGAATCAGCTGGGCCTTTTGTTCACGCGTCGCGCCCTCGCGGGTGATCTGGATGTTGATGTAGGGCATGGTCCCGCTCCTCAGGCCGCCAGGCCTTCGGCCACCATCGCGGCCTTGACCTCGGGGCGGGCCGCCACGCGCGCCATGAAGCTGCCGATGTGCTGCAGCTCGCCCAGGTCGATCTGCACATACTTGGCCCAGCCCAGCACCACAAACAGGTACGCATCGGCGGCGGTAAAGGCGTCGCCCGTGAGGTAGCTCTTGCCCGCCAGCTGGCCGTCCAGCCAGACCAGCTTCTTGTACAGCACGGCTGCCAAAGCCTTCTTGGCAGTGGCATCCACATCGCTGTGGAACAGTGGCGTGAAGGACTTGTGCAGCTCGGCCGTCACGTAGTTTTGCCACTCCATGACCCGATAGCGTTCCAGGCTGCCCGCAGGTGGCATCAGGGTGTGGGCGCCCGCGCGGTCGGCCACGTACTGGGCAACCACCGGCCCTTCGGTGATCCGCGTCCCGTCAGGAAGTTCGATCACCGGAACCTGGCCTTTGGGGCTGATGGCATAGAAATCGCCACCGCCACTGGTGGTGTGCTTGCTGGTATCGACCTTCTCCAGCGTGAAGGGCGTGCCGGTTTCGCGCAGAAGAATGTGCGTGGCCAGCGAGCATGCGCCGGGGGCGTAGTAGAGCTTGATTGAGGTCTGCATCGGGGGACTCCTTATGTCCTGGGTGGGTGATGCAGTGACTTTATTTGCGATTTAATTAACAATAAACCTGATTAATTTCAAATCACTAATTACACGCAAATCACCAATGAACCGGCAATTCGACAACCTTCGCCTGGGCAGCATCGAGTTGTTCTGCCTCACGGCGCAGCACCAGGGGTTCACGGCGGCGGCCAAGGCCACGGGGCTCACGGCGGCGGCTGTGAGCCGATCGGTCGCGCGGCTGGAAGAGCGCCTGGGCGTGCGCTTGCTCATGCGCACCACACGCCAGGTGCGCCTCACGGAGGTCGGGCAACGCTATTACGACCAGTGCCGCAACGCGCTCACCCAGCTCAGCGAGGCCGAGCGCGAGGCATCGGGCCAGCAGCTCAAGCCGGCAGGCCTGGTGCGCATCAGCCTGCCCACCTCGTACGGGCACCACCGCGTGTTGCCGCTGCTGCCTGCGTTCAGCCAAAAGTACCCCGACATCGAGATCGAACTGCAGCTGTCCAACCGCAATGTGGACTTCACCGAGGAAGGCTTTGACCTCGCGATCCGGGGCCGGACGCCGCCCGATTCGAGCCTGGTGGCCCGCAAGCTGGAGGACGCCGCCCTGGTAGTGGTCGCGGCATCTGCCTACCTCCAGCGCCACTGCGCACCGCAGACGCCCGAGGAGCTGGTGCTGCACGAATGTGTGCAGTTTGTGCTGCCCAGCAGCGGGCAGGTCGTGCCCTGGCTGCTGGTGCGCGACGGCCAGGCCGTCGAATGGCCCACGCAAGGCAAGTTGCGCTGCGCCGACGACATCCTGGGCCAGGTCACGCTCGCCCGCGCGGGCGCGGGGCTGGTGCAGACCTACCGCTTTCTGGTCGAGGACGATCTGCGCAGCGGCCAGCTGGTCGAGGTGCTGACCGAATACACGGGCGCATCGCGGCCGTTCTCGCTGATCTACCCCGGCAACCGGCACATGCCCTTGCGGGTGCGGGTGCTGATTGACTACCTGGTGCGTGCGCTGGGGCGTTAAGGGGTTAAGGCACTGAGGCGCTGAGGCAGCACCAAGAAAAAACCCTGGTCCGATCAACGCAGCAGGGTTCTTTACTTGGGGCGTTTTTTGAGCCGCCCCAAAGCCAGAGGGCTCCGACTACATGTTGTCGATCATGACCTGCCCAAAGCCCGAGCAGCTCACCTGCGTGGCACCGTCCATCAGGCGCGCAAAGTCGTAGGTCACCTTCTTGGAGGCAATCGACTTCTCCAGCGAGCTGATGATCAGGTTGGCAGCGGCGGTCCAGCCCATGTGGCGCAGCATCATCTCGGCCGACAAGATCTCGGAGCCGGGGTTCACGTAGTCCTTGCCCGCGTACTTGGGCGCCGTGCCGTGGGTGGCTTCAAAACAGGCCACCGAGTCGGACATGTTGGCGCCGGGCGCAATGCCGATGCCGCCCACCTGCGCCGCGAGCGCGTCGGAGATGTAGTCGCCATTGAGATTGAGCGTGGCGACCACCGAATACTCGGCCGGGCGCAGCAAAATCTGCTGCAGGAAGGCGTCGGCAATGCTGTCCTTGACGGTGATGTCCTTGCCCGTCTTCGGGTTCTTGAGCTTGCACCAGGGGCCGCCGTCGATCAGCTCGGCGCCGAATTCCTTCTGCGCCAGCGCATAAGCCCAGTCGCGGAAGCCGCCTTCGGTGAACTTCATGATGTTGCCCTTGTGCACGATGGTCACGCTGGGCTTGTCGTTGTCGATAGCGTACTGGATGGCCTTGCGCACCAGGCGCTCCGTGCCCTCGCGCGAAACAGGCTTGACGCCCAGGCCCGAGGTGTTGGGAAAGCGGATCTTCTTCACGCCCATCTCTTCCTGCAGGAACTTGATGAGCTTCTTGGCCTTGTCGGACTCAGCCTCGAACTCGATGCCGGCATAGATGTCTTCCGAGTTCTCGCGGAAGATGACCATGTTGGTCTTTTCGGGTTCTTTCAGCGGCGAAGGCACGCCCTTGAAATACTGCACCGGGCGCAGGCAGACATACAGGTCCAGCTCCTGGCGCAGGGCCACGTTGAGCGAGCGGATGCCGCCGCCCACGGGCGTGGTGAGCGGCCCCTTGATGGAGACCACGTACTCGCGCAGCACTGCCATGGTTTCTTCAGGCAGCCACACGTCGGGGCCATAGACCTTGGTGGATTTCTCGCCCGCGTACACCTCCATCCAGTGGATCTTCTTCTTGCCGCCATAGGCCTTGGCCACGGCCGCATCCACCACCTTGATCATGACGGGCGTGATGTCGAGGCCCGTGCCATCGCCTTCGATGAAGGGGATGATGGGCTCGTCCGGCACGTTCAGGGACATGTCGGCGTTGACGGTAATTTTCTGGCCTGCGGCAGGCACCACGATGTGCTGGTAGGTGGTCATGGGGGATGTCTCCGGTGTGCGCCGACGGGGATGTGGGCGATGAAGGGGCAAAGCGAGGAAAAGCGAAGAAAAGAAACACCGCCACCAATGGGGCGGTGTGGTTTCAAACCATTCTAATGACAAAAATTTTCGGCCAAGCCCCTGTCAACGCGTTGGGCGCTGCTATCGTTGCGAGTGGAGCCGTGCGGTTCTCGTGCGGCCCTTCAACCTTCGTTCACACTGGAATCGGCATATATGAAAAAACTCCTCGCTGTCCTCGTGGCCGGTCTGTTCACTGCTGGTGCTTTTGCACAGGCACCCGCAGCCGCTCCAACCACCACCGCGCCCGCTGCTGCCCCCATGACGGCCCAGTCTGCCGCCCCCGCCACCAAGAAGGTCGCCAAGAAAAAGGCCACCAAAAAGGGCGCCAAGAAGAAAACTGCCCAAAAGGCCGCCTGAAGCAGTCTGGCAAGGCCAGCCCCCGCTCACGGAGTCCCTGGCCTCCACTGATTCAAAATCGCCCGCACCAGCGGGCGTTTTCTTTGGCGCTGCGACCCTGCACACAGAGCCAGAACTTTCTGCGCCCTGTGCAGTCCGTCCCTGGCGCAGCCCGTTGTTGTTCGCCATGTTCCCTGTTGAATTGAAAGCTCCGCCCATGACCGTCTCACGCGCCACCCCTGCCCCCTCGTTGGATGCCTTGCACGTTGCCACAGGCATTCAGCGCCTTGCCCGACGCACTGCGGGGTTCTGGAGTGCTGTGTGCGTGGCATGTTCTCTGGCGGTCCCCGTTGGCGTCGCCACCGCCCAGGAAGGCCCCCAGCTCAATCTGCGGCGCGTGGAGCTGGCCGCTGGCATGCACCGCATCGACGCCCAGGTGGCCGCATCCCCCCAGGAGCGCCAGACCGGGCTCATGCACCGCAAGGACATGCCCCAGCACGAGGGCATGCTGTTTGTGTTTGAACAACCCGCGCAACAGTGCTTCTGGATGAAGAACACACTGCTGCCGCTCACGGCGGCGTTTGTGGATGACGACGGCACCATCGTCAACCTGGCCGACATGAAGCCCCAGACGCTGGACTCGCACTGCTCGGCCAAACCGGTGCGGTATGTGCTGGAGATGAACCAGGGCTGGTTTGCCAAGAAGAACATCAAGGCAGGCGCCAAACTGACCGGTGCGCCCTTCAGCCGCAAGTGACGCATGGGCGGCATCGGCCGCCCATCAATACTACGATTTTCATAGCAAATATCGCTTGATGGACGCGCGCGAGCAACCTAAAAAGCTTTGAAAGCCCCACAAAAAAAAACGGCCCTCGGGCCGTTTTTTTGTGGCTACAGCCACCAGGGTCATCCCCGGCGGCCATGCGCCTGGCATCAAGCGAAGTTGGCTTCAGCAAACTTCCAGTTCACCAGCTTGTCGAGGAAGGTTTCGACAAACTTGGGACGCATGTTGCGGTAATCGATGTAGTAGGCGTGTTCCCACACGTCCACGGTCAGCAGCGCCTTGTCGGCGGTGGTCAGGGGCGTGCCAGCGGCGCCGGTGTTGACGATGTCCACGCTGCCGTCGGCCTTCTTCACCAGCCAGGTCCAGCCCGAGCCAAAGTTGCCCACGGCAGACTTCACGAAGGCTTCCTTGAAGGCGGCGTAGCTGCCCCACTTGGCGTTGATGGCCGCAGCCAGTGCGCCGGAAGGCTCACCGCCACCCTGGGGGGCCATGCAGTTCCAGAAGAAGGTGTGGTTCCAGATTTGCGCAGCGTTGTTGTAGATGCCGCCGCTCGACTTCTTGACGATCTCTTCGAGCGTCAGGGATTCGAACTCGGTGCCCTTTTGCAGGTTGTTGAGGTTCACCACATAGGCGTTGTGGTGCTTGCCGTGGTGGAATTCCAGCGTTTCCTGGCTGTAGTGCGGGGCCAGGGCGTCGATGGCGTAGGGCAGCGGGGGAAGGGTGTGTTCCATGGTGGTATTTCCTCGTGGTTTGAAATTCTGGGATGCCGCCTGCAACGCGATCTTTCCTGAGCAATGCAGTCGGACACAGCGCGAGGGGGCATTGTAGGAACATCAGGTGACCTGTGCAGGCTCAGGGAGACCCCATCGCACACAATGAGCCTGAAAAAAACGGACAGCCCCTCAGAACCTGTTCACAACAGCCGTGGTTGCGCCGCCACCGTCACATCCACCACGCCATCGGCCAGCGTGGCGCGCAGGGCGTCGCCCGGGTGGGCCTGCTGCACGCTGGTCACGGCCCGGCCCCCAGTGTCGGTCAGCAGCGCATAACCGCGCTGCAGCACCAGGCGCGGGTCCAGCAGGTCCAGGCGCAGGGCGGCGCGATCCAGCCGCTCGGTGTGTTGTGCCACGCAGCGCTGCATTTTTTGAGGCAAATTGGCCTCCATCGCCTGCTGGTATTGGTTTAGCCGCTGCAATTTCAGGAGCACGCCGTGGCGCATGCGCTGCGCCAGGCGGGCCAGCTGCAGCTGCTCGCGCGCCACCAGGCCCGAGGGACGGCCCAGGCGCGCAGCGGCCTGGTCCAGCCGCTGGTGGCGTGCGTCGAGCTGGCGCTCCACGCCATCGGCCAGGCGCCCGGCCAGCAGGCCCAGAGCACCCAGCCACACCTCGCGTGGCTGGGCCACCAGCTCGGCCGCCGCTGTGGGCGTGGGCGCGCGCAGGTCGGCGCAGAAGTCGGCAATGGTGAAGTCGGTCTCATGCCCCACGCCACTGATAAGCGGCACCGGGCTTTGCACGATGGTGCGGGCCAGTTGCTCGTCGTTGAAGGCCCACAGGTCTTCGATGGAGCCGCCGCCGCGCACGAGCAAGATCACGTCCACCGGCGGGTTTGGGGCCAAATCGGCCCCTTGGGCGCGCTCCGCTTGCGCAAGCAGATACATTTTTGATAGCGCCGCCACCAGCGACGCCGGGGCGGCCGCCCCCTGCACCAGCGCGGGCACCAGCACCACGGGGATGTGCGGCACGCGGCGGCGCAGCGCCGTGACCACGTCGTGCAGCGCCGCCGCACCAGGTGACGTGACCAGGCCAATGGCGCGCGGCAGCAGTGGCAGCGGGCGCTTGCGGGCGGTGTCGAACAGCCCTTCGGCATCGAGCTGGGCCTTCAGGCGCAGGAACTGCTCGAACAGTGCGCCCTGTCCGGCCCGCTGCATGCTTTCGACAATGAACTGCAGGTCACCCCGCGCCTCGTACACCCCCAGGCGCCCGCGCACTTCCACCAATTCGCCATCGCGCGGCGAAAAGTCAAGCAAGCTGGCAGCGCGGCGGAACATGGCGCAGCGCAGCTGCCCGTTGGCGTCCTTGATCGAAAAATAACAATGCCCGCTGGATGCGCGCGAGAAGCCCGTTATCTCGCCGCGCACGGCCACAGGATTGAAGCGGGCCTCCAGCGCATCAGCAATGGCGCGGCACAGCGCGCCAACTTCCCACACACGCGGCGCCACGCCTGGGTTTGTGCGCTCAAACATGAGAAACGGCGGGCGTTTGCGCGGTGCTCACCGCGCAAGTACTCCACAGAAACCCACCTGCACCAAAGCACACAAGGTCATAACTAAAAACCGCCCGCAAAACACCAGCGCACGTACAAGTTATTGATTTATAAGGATTTTTCATTGCGCAATTTTTCATCAATCTGTTGCAAGCACGGCGTGGAGCCACTTTGCGGGCTGGGCAAACCGGGTTGCCCACAAAGTTATCCACAGTTTTTGTGGGTGAGCGGGGGGCGCTGGCGGGTGGGCGGCAAGGTAACTGTTTGTGACGCTCAAGCCCGCAGGATGCACCCGCAAGCTGGGCCATAATCGCCGATTGCTTTCATCTGCGCGGAGAGAGATTTGCTGTCCATCATACAAGCCGCAGGCTGGCCGATCTGGCCCCTGATTGCGTGTTCCGTCCTGGGAATGGCGCTGATTTTCGAACGTTTTGTGGCCCTCAAGACGGCCCGCGTCGCCCCCCCGAAATTGCTCGATGAAGCGATCACCGTGTCGTCCAAGGCCCTGCCCACCCCCGACGTGGTGAACCAGCTGGCACAGAACTCGGCCCTGGGTGAAGTGCTGGCCAGCGGCCTGCGCACCCTCAACAGCAACCCCCAGTGCAGCGAAACCGACCTGCGCGCCGCCATGGAAGGCACCGGCCGCGCCGTGGCGCACCGGCTGGAAAAGTACCTCTCGGCCCTGGCCACCATCGCCTCGGCCGCGCCCCTGCTGGGCCTGCTCGGCACCGTCATCGGCATGATCGAGATCTTTGGCTCGCAGGCGGGCGGCGGTGGCGTGGGCCAGGCCATGGGCGGCGGCAACCCGGCCCAGCTCGCGCACGGCATCTCGATTGCGCTTTACAACACGGCCTTTGGCCTCATCGTGGCCATCCCGGCGCTGATCTTCTGGCGCTACTTCCGTGCCCGCGTGGATGCGTATCTGCTCACGCTGGAGCTGGCCTCCGAGCAGTTCGTGCGCCACATCCTGCGCCTGCGCAAAGCCAAGTAAAGCCAACCCAACGCCCCATGAACTTCCGCCCCCGCGCCAAGGAAGAGCCGGAGATCAACCTGATCCCGTTCATCGACGTGTTGCTGGTGATCCTCATCTTTCTGATGCTGACCACCACCTACAGCAAGTTCACCGAGCTGCAGCTCACCCTGCCCGTGGCCGATGCAGAGCAGCAGCGCGACCACCCCAAGGAAATCATCGTGGCCGTGGCGGCCGATGGCCGTTATGCGGTCAACAAGACGGGCGTGGACGGCAAGGGCGTGGATTCCATCGCCCAGGCTCTGCGCAGCGCGGCCACGGCCGGCCCCGGCAGCGTGGTCATCATCAGCGCCGACGCCATGGCGCCGCACCAGTCCGTGGTCACGGTGATGGAGGCCGCGCGCCGCGTTGGCCTCACGCAGATCACGTTTGCCACGCAGTCGTCGTCCGCGTCCGCACGCGCGACCAACGCGGCCAGCCGCTGACGCGCATGGGCGCCCCCGGGCCACAGCCGCCCCCGGCAACGCCCCACCCCGCCCGGCCGCCCACCGGGCGCGCCACCGCCGAGCAAGGCCTGCAAAAAATCTGGCAAACCCGGAGCCTGGCCGCCTGGGCCCTGTCGCCCGTTGCGCTGTTGTATGGCGCGCTGGTGGCAGTGCGCCGCCTGCTTTACCGCACCGGCCTGCTGCGCTCTGAACACCCCGGCCGCCCCGTGATCGTGGTCGGCAATGTGATTGCCGGGGGCGCGGGCAAGACGCCGGTGGTCATTGCGCTGGTGAAACATCTGCAGGCACAGGGCCTGCAGGTGGGCGTCATTTCGCGCGGCTATGGCCGCAGCACCCAGGATTGCCGCGCGGTGCTGCCCGAAAACCCGGCCAGCGAGGTGGGCGACGAGCCCGCGCTGATCGCACGCAGCTTTGCGGGAACTGCCCCCCTGCCCGTGTTTGTGGCGCCGCGCCGCATCACCGCCGCACGGGCACTGCTGGCCGCCCACCCCGGCACCGATGTGATCGTCTGCGACGATGGCCTGCAGCACCTGGCGCTGAAGCGCGATCTGGAAATCTGTATCTTCAACGACCAGGGCGTGGGCAATGGCTGGCTGCTGCCCGCCGGGCCGTTGCGCGAACCCTGGCCACGCCGGGTGGACTTTGTGCTGCATGCGGGTGACAAGCCCCCCGGTGGAACCACGGCCCCGGCGTTTGGCCTGCAGCGCCGCCTCGCGCCTTGGGCGGTGCGGTCAGACGGCAGCCAGGTACCGCTGGCCCAGCTGAGGGGCCAACCTCTGCACGCCTTGGCAGCCGTGGCGCGGCCCGGCGACTTCTTTGCCATGCTGCGGTCTGAAGGTCTGACCTTGGCGCACACCGAGGCCCTGTCGGATCACTATGATTTCAATAGCTGGAAGCGACCACTCGATGCGCGGAAGCCCGTGATTTGCACCGAAAAAGACGCCGTCAAGCTGTGGGCCCTGCACCCCGAGGCGCTGGCCGTGCCTTTGGCCGTGCAGATCGACCCCCGCTTTTTTGCTGCGCTGGATACGAAGCTGTCAGCACTGCTGGCCAAGGCCGCAGCACACAAGCCGCCGCTATCATCCCCCCCTGCCTGAATGGGCCTCGCCCCACCCCGCTGAATCTTCCAGGAAAGCCCCGCCCCCATGGACCCCAAACTGCTTGAACTGCTGGTCTGCCCCGTCACCAAAGGCCCCCTGACCTACGACCGCGAGGCGCAGGAACTCGTCTCGCGCAGCGCGCGGCTCGCCTACCCGGTGCGTGACGGCATCCCGGTGCTGCTGGAAAACGAAGCCCGCACGCTGACCGACGAGGAACTGGAGCGGTGAGCACCGCCACCGCTGCCCCGGCAACTGCAAGCCCCTTCACGGTGCTGATCCCGGCGCGCATGGCATCGAGCCGCCTGCCGGACAAGCCGCTGGCCGACATCGCCGGGTTGCCCATGGTGGTGCGCGTGGCCCAGCGCGCTGCGCAAAGCGCCGCCACCCGCGTGGTGGTGGCCGCCGACAATGCCCGCATCCTGAAGGCCTGTGAGGCCCACGGCGTGCAGGCGATCATGACCCGGCTCGACCACGCCAGCGGCAGCGACCGGCTGGCCGAAGCCTGCGTGCAGCTGGGCCTGGAGGGCGACGACATCGTGGTCAATGTGCAGGGCGACGAACCCCTGATGGACCCGGCCCTCATCAACGCCGTGGCAGGCCTGTTACCCGCCCGACCCGAAGCCAGCATGGGCACGGCCGCCCATGCCATTGTTTCGCTGGCGGACGTCGCCAACCCCAATGTGGTGAAGGTGGTGCTGGACGCGCGGGGCCTGGCGCATTACTTCAGCCGCGCGCCCATTCCGTTTGCGCGCGACCATGTGGGCACCGCGTGGTGGCAAGGCGCCGCGCAGGCTGCAGCCCCGGGTGTGGCGGCGCTGGCGGGTTTTGCGCCGCTGCGGCACATCGGCATCTACAGCTACCGCGCCGGTTTTCTGCGGCAGTTTCCGCAACTGGCCCCGGCACCGACCGAGGCGGTCGAGGCGCTGGAACAACTGCGCGCCCTTTGGCATGGCCACCGCATTGCCGTGCACCTGGCAGACACGGCACCGGGCCCGGGCGTGGACACGCCCGAAGACCTGGAGCGGGTGCGCGCGCTGCTCGGCTGAGGGCCCGGCCCGCCCTGCAATGCCCCGCAGTGGTGCGGCCTCGGGGAAACAGTCGCCCGTGTAAGTCAGCGCAAGGTGGTCACATGCTATCCTCGACCGCAACGAGAGCACCGCATCCCGGGCGCACAGAACGGCTACAGGCGCCCTTCGCGCGTCCCCGCCAGCGGCGCCAACTGATTTCTAACCTTCGAGGACTTCCATGAGACTGATTCTGTTGGGCGCGCCTGGCGCCGGAAAGGGCACGCAAGCCACGTTCATCTGCCAGAAGTACGGCATCCCGCAAATCTCCACCGGCGACATGCTGCGCGCCGCCGTCAAGGCCGGCACACCGCTGGGCCTGCAGGCCAAGGCCGTGATGGACTCGGGTGCCCTGGTCAGTGACGACATCATCATCGGTCTGGTCAAGGAACGCATCACGCAGCCTGACTGCGCCAAGGGCTTCCTGTTCGACGGTTTCCCCCGCACCATCCCCCAGGCCGACGCGATGAAGGCCGCAGGCGTCAAGCTCGACTACGTGCTTGAAATCGATGTGCCCTTCGACGCCATCATCGAACGCATGAGCGGCCGCCGCTCGCACCCCGCCAGTGGCCGCACTTACCACGTCAAGTTCAACCCCCCCAAGGTGGAAGGCAAGGACGATGTGACGGGCGAAGAGCTGATCCAGCGCGAAGACGACAAGGAAGAAACCGTCAAGAAGCGCCTGCAGGTCTACAGCGACCAGACGCGTCCCCTGGTGGACTACTACGGCAACTGGGCCAAGGCAGAACCCGCAGTGGCCCCCAAGTACCGGGCCATCAGCGGCACAGGCAGCGTGGACGAGATCACGGCACGCGCGCTGCAAGCCCTGGCGAGCTGAGACGAGAAAACAAAGCGGTCGCTGGTGCGGCCCCGGCCATACGGCCACGCTGATCGCTACGAACCGGCGACGTCCTGCACAGGGGCGTCGCTTTTTTATGGCGCCAACATGCTCGTGCGCCAACGCTGCCCGGCATCAGTTCCGCCGCAGCAGTACCTCATCACCCCGACATTGACCCACACATCATGCGGGGCTGGACCGCAGGCCGTAGGCTTTGCCATCGACATACAGGTACTCCGCGCGCAGCACCGGGTCGCCCTTCTCCTCATGCAAGGTGAACCCCACCACCGAGACCTGGGCGCCCGGCAGGATCTCCTGCACCTGCCACGCCTGCATGCGTGTGAGGGGCGCCAGCTCGACCTCCCAGAGCCGGTCCTTGCGGGTGGGCAACACGGCCTTGGCCAGCAGCGCTCGGCCGTCCACTGGCGCCGTCTGTGCGGGTACCTGCCGCTGGGCCAGGTCGGCAGGCAGCTTCAAGCCAGCGGCAAGCTCCAGCGACAGTTCTGCATGGGGGTTCTGCCAGCGCGCCTTGCGCACGGTGCCTTCCAGATAAATGGGGCGGTCCGGGTCAAAGCTGCTCCAGCCATGGTGCGCCTGCCCCCCCAGGGGCCAGGCGGTGGCGGCGACAAGCAAGTGGCGTCGTTGCAGGCTCATACAGACTCCCGAAGAAAAGAGGAACCGGACAGGTTTTACAGATAGGCGATCCAGCGGCCACACACCACCACGGCCAGCCAGACCACCGTGGAAGCCAGCATCTGTGCGCGGGCCAGGGCGTCCAGCCGCAGGAGTGAACCGCGCCCATGAAACCATGCGGCATTGCACCCGGCAAGCATTAACAACAGCATCTTCAAGGTGAATGCCCGGTTGCTGAGCAGCTCGGCTGGCTGGGTGGCAAACATCAGCAGGCCCGAGGCGGCGGCCAGTGCGAAACCACACAGCGCCAGCGACAGGCTCAGCCGGGCCAGGTCCTTCACCGGCAGCGCCGCACCCCGGCCAAACACCCGCAACTCCAGCAACACCAGGTTGCCCAGCAGCAGCGCGATGCCCACGATGTGCACCACCTCCAGCGCCGGATAGGCCCAGGCATGCGTCTTGAGTGCTGCGAACATATATAAATAAAGCAGCCAGCCTCGTCAGTGCGCCTGCAGCAGGTCGAGCACCAAGGCCACCCGCGCCTTCACTGGCGACAGCCCCAGGGAATCCGGCAACACATCGTCGGGCTTGGGCAGCACCTGCCCTTCGGTGCACCGGGTGGCCCGCACCACGCGCACACCGGCCTGCTGTGCCCGCAGCAAGGCGGCCTCCAGCGCATGGTGAATGGTCCCGTTTCCCGTGCAGGCCACCACCAGACCCCGCACACCGGCATGCACCAGCGCATCCACGGTCTGGGCCCGTGCCCCTGCGTGGCTCAGCACCACCTCCACCCAGGGCCATTCGTGGGCTTCAATTCCTGTTTTGATAGCAGAAAAGGCGCGCCCAACAGGCGCAAGGGGCCAATTTTGCACAAGGCGCACCCGTCCTTCCTCCACCCACCCCAAGGGGCCGGCATCGCCCGAATTGAAGGCATGCACCCGGTACGGGTGGACCTTCTGCACGCTGCGGGCGGCATGCACTTCTCCGGCCGCCACAGCGACCACCCCGGTGGCGCCAGGGGCCAGCACCACGGCCACAGCGTCCAGCAGGTTCTGCGGACCGTCGGGCGTCAGCGCCGTCGCGGGGCGCATGGCACAGGTCAGCACCACAGGCTTGGTGGCGTCCAGCACTTCGCGCAGAAACCAGGCGGTTTCTTCCAGCGTGTCGGTGCCGTGGGTAATGACCAGGCCCCGCACATCCGGGTCCGCCAGGTGGTGCGCGCAGCGCTGGGCCAGCGCCCGCCACACACCGTCATCCATGTCCTTGCTGTCCACCTGGGCCACCTGCTCGGCCACCAGCATGCCGCCCGCCAGCGCCTGCAGGCCCGGCACGGCGGCCAGCAGTTGCTCTACCCCCACCTGGGCTGCGGTGTAGCCAATGTTGTCCCCCGCCTGCGCCGAGGTGCCCGCGATGGTGCCCCCGGTGCCCAAAACCACAATTTTTTGCCCACTCACTTGCATACTCCGAAAAACTGGTGAAAAATACAGTTACTGGATTAAAAAACAGTTGTTCGCCACTGTAACCGCCGCCACCGGAAACCACCATGCTCGACAACCCCAAACTCACCGCCCGCCAGCAGCAGATTCTGGATCTCATCCAGACCGCCATTGCACGCACTGGCGCGCCCCCGACCCGCGCAGAAATCGCGGCCGAGCTGGGGTTCAAATCAGCCAACGCCGCCGAAGAGCACCTGCAGGCTCTGGCCCGCAAAGGGGTGATCGAGCTGGTCAGCGGCACATCGCGTGGCATTCGCCTGCGTGGCGACACGGTCCGCTCCATCAATGCGGCCCGTAGCCTCCAGCTTGGCAGCCAGTTCAGCCTGCCAATTCCAGGCTTGTCGCAGCTGGTGCTGCCCCTGGTGGGGCGCGTGGCAGCGGGGTCGCCCATTCTCGCGCAGGAACATGTGGACCAGACCTACAGCGTGGAAAACAGCCTCTTCCAGCACAAACCCGATTACCTGCTCAAAGTGCGCGGCATGTCCATGCGCGACGCCGGCATCATGGACGGCGACCTGCTCGCAGTGCAGTCCACCCGCGAAGCCCGCAACGGGCAGATCATCGTGGCGCGGCTGGGTGACGATGTCACCGTCAAGCGCCTGCGCCGCACCGCCACCGCCATCGAGCTCTTGCCCGAAAACCCCGACTACCCGGTGATCGTGGTCCAGCCCGGTGAACCCTTCGAAATCGAAGGCCTGGCTGTGGGGCTCATCCGCAACACCATGCTGATGTAGACCACTCCGTTTGGGCCGCACTGCGGGTGGCGGGCGTTTGGTGGGCTGGGCACAGCACACCAGCCCTGCAGTGCAGACCCCATGCCATGCCACCAGCCGTACCAGCGCGGCGACGTTGTTTGTCTTGTGATGCCAGTCTCTTGCACCACAGGCAGCAGCACGTCCGCCATGGCCCGGCAAACAGCATGGCATGAAATCACTTTGCAATCCTGCCTGTGTTCAACCCCCGACCTTCGGAGTTTTCACATGGGACTTGCCTTGTTCACCCTTACCGCCTTGCAAAATCCGCTGCGCGGCCTGAAGCGCCTGCTGGTACACCCTGCGCGCGCAGATACCGCAGCAGACGACAACGCCGCAGTAGTGGGCCACCCGCGCCCGCCTACCCCGCAGCAGGGCCCACGGCCACTGCGTGGCAACTGGCCGTTCACGGTCAAGCCTCCGCTGCGCCCCTCCGAGGCACCCACACGGCAGCCCGCGTCAGCGGGCAGGTCTTTTTTGCCCATGGCCAACCCCATGGGCAGCCACCGCCACGCATTTTTATCAGCGCTGCCAGCAGATTCGCATGCCCGCAGCCTGCGATCGCCCAAGGTCCTGCGGCGGGTGTCCGACTCTGGCACGGGCCGCCTGGTGATTGCGGGCAGCATGGCCGATGTGTGCGCCGAGCTGGATCGCATGGTGGCCTCCGAAGCCATGCGGGCCTGAGGCCTGTCGGAAGACCTTTTCAAAGACCGCACTGCAGTCCCACGGTGATGGAGGTGCATGCCTTGGAGTTGAAGCGCAAGCTTGCGAGCCCTCTGAGAGCAAAGACACCAGCGCTTCAAATCCATCGGCCCGATTTCACGCCACCCCTTCGGTGGAATGCCGGGCCAGGCATCACCAACACTCCGTCACCAAAAGCCGGGGATTTTGGTGCGCCAAGCGGCCACCTGGCGCGGTACGCAATCTCTGCCAAGGCACAATGTCGGGATGAACATAGTGATCCTCGACGATTACCAGGATGCAGTGCGCAAACTGCATTGCGCCTCCCGGCTCGACGCGTACACCGCCAAGGTTTACACCAACACCGTCAAGGGGCTCGGCCAGCTCTCCGTGCGACTCAAAGATGCCGACATCATCGTGCTGGTGCGGGAACGCACCCAGATCACACGTCAACTCGTCGAGAAGCTACCCCGCCTCAAGCTGATTGCACAAACAGGCAAGGTCGGCAGCCACATTGACGTGGCCGCCTGCACCGAACGCGGGATTGCCGTTGCCGAAGGCGTGGGCTCTCCGGTGGCCCCCGCCGAGCTGACCTGGGCGCTGGTCATGGCTTCCATGCGCAGGCTGCCCCAGTACATCTCCAACCTCAAGCATGGTGCCTGGCAACAGTCCGGCTTGAAGACCGCGTCCATGCCCGCCAATTTTGGGCTGGGCAACGTGTTGCGTGGCAAAACCCTCGGCATCTGGGGCTATGGACGCATCGGGCAGCTGGTGGCCGGCTATGGCCGGGCGTTTGGAATGAATGTGCGCGTCTGGGGCCGCGAGGGCTCGCGTGCGCAGGCGTTGACCGATGGCTACCAGGCGGCAACAACGCGCGAGGAGTTCTTCTCCCAGTGCGACGTCATCTCGCTGCATCTGCGCCTGAATGATGAGACCCGGGGCATCATTTCGCTCGAAGACCTGTCGTGCATGAAGCCCACCTCCCTGCTGGTCAACACCTCGCGCGCAGAACTCATTGAGCCCGACGCGCTGATTGCCGCCCTGAACCGGGGGCGCCCCGGCATGGCCGCAGTCGATGTGTTCGAGAGCGAGCCTATCCTGCAAGGCCACGCCTTGCTCCGGCTGGAAAACTGCATCTGCACGCCGCACATCGGGTATGTCGAACAGGACAGCTACGAGCTGTACTTTGGCGCGGCCTTCGACAACGTGGTGAACTTCATCAAAGGCACACCGACCAACATCGTGAACCCTGGTTCATTGCAAGTGCGGCGGTAAGACGCCTGCCCCATGCCCCCCTAAAAAGTTCACGCACACAGCAAACAAAAAGGCTTCCCGAGGGAAGCCTTTTTTCCTGCAAGGCACCTGGGCGCCTTGCAAAGAAAGACTCTCTATTACAGAGGGGTCTTCTTGCCGTCCTTGTAGACGTACAGCGTGATCGCGGGGTTCTTCATTTCGCCGTTGGGCTCGAAGGCGATCGTGGAGGTCACGCCCTTGAAGTTGGACTTGGCCAGCTCAGGCGTGTAGACCTTGGGGTCCACGGAGTTGGCGCGCTTCATGGCGTCCACGATCAGGAACGTAGCGTCGTAGGTGTAAGGGCTGTACACCTGGAACTGGTTGGGGTATTTGGCGTCGTACTTGGCCTTCCAGGCCGTGCCGCCAGGCATCTTGGCCAGCGAAGAACCACCTTCGGCGCAGATCACGTTGCCCAGGGTCTTGGCACCAGCGGCCAGCTTGGCGATTTCAGAAGTGCAGATGCCGTCACCACCGAAGTACTTGACGTTGCCCATGCCCAGCTGTTCCATCTGACGCAGCATCGGGCCGCCTTGGGGGTCCATGCCGCCGTAGAAGATCGCGTCGGGGTTCTTGGCCTTGATGGCGGTCAGGATCGCCATGAAGTCGGTGGCCTTGTCGGTCGTGAACTGCTCGTCCACCACCTTCATGCCCTTGGCAGTGGCCGTCTTCTTGAACACGTCTGCCACGCCTTGGCCGTAAGCGGTACGGTCGTCGATGATGGCAACGGTCTTGAGCTTCAGCGTATCCACAGCGTAGAACGCCAGGCCAGCGCCCAGAGCGTTGTCGTTGGCGATGATACGGAAGGTGGTCTTGTAGCCGGGCTTGGTCAGGTTGGGGTTGGTGGCTGCGCCGGTGACGTGGGGAATACCACAGTCGTTGTAGACCTTCGAAGCGGGGATGGTGGTACCGGAGTTGAGGTGACCCACCACGCCAGCAACCTTGGCATCGCACAGCTTCTGTGCAGCAGCGGTGCCTTGCTTTGGATCGGCGGCGTCGTCTTCAGCGACCAGCTCGAACTTGATCTTCTTGCCACCGATGGTGACACCTTGAGCGTTCAACTCTTCAATGGCCATGCGGGCGCCATTTTCGTTGTCCTTGCCGTAGTGGGCTTGGGCGCCGGAAACCGGAGCCACGTGGCCGATCTTGACCACCTGCTCTTGTGCAGAGGCCACACCAGCTGCAGCTGCGATAGCAGCAACCACGGTCAGTTTCAACTTCAATTGCATATCAATCTCCAGTAAAGATAAACGCTGAGAATCTTCTTGTGTCTCAACGCAGGCGAACATATCGCAATTTACGGGCCAGATCATTAGGGAACACGATTAAATGCGAGGGAAACCACAGGGGAATACCCTGTCATCCCTTGCTGGCCGTGGGTGCACCGCTCGCCAGCTCCTCTGCCACGGCCTCGTACACCGCGTGGCGGACCACAGATTCGATCTCCTCCCGCAACCTGGGCAGCACCGATCTTGTCTGTTCTTGCACCACCGTGGCGATCGCTTCGCGCAGACGTTGATCCAGCACAACGTCCACCCGCTGCATGACACGGTGCACCATGTATTCCTCCATGCCCTCGGGCATGGGCCGCGCCAGCGCGGGTGCGGCTGCTGCACGCGCCATTGGCATAGCCCCTGGCACAGGCGCTGCGGCGCTGGGCATGCGCTGCTGGAGCGCAGGTGCCTGAGCCCTCGCGGCACTCAGGCTGGCACCAACCACCCCACTCGCTGGCCCAGCCGCTGGTGGGCGTGCCGACCGGGGCGCAGCGGGCAATGCGGTTCCAGCGGGTTGCCGCATATCCAAAGGTGCGGTGGGGTGCGGCGGTGGCATGACCGTGGTGCGCGCACGGGGTTCCACGGGCATGGCTGCCTGAGGCGCCCCCGGCACCTGCACCACTTCGGTGAGCGTGGGCACAAAACGGGGAGGCGCTTTGGGGGGAGTCGCCATCAGCCGCCTTTCAGCACCAGATCATGGCGCGTGATGGCATAGCCCCGCGAGGCATAGTGGCGCCAGCGCGTGCGTGCCTCGGCGCGGTCGGCTTCGTCATGGGCGCTCACCACCTCCACCAGCCGGTCAAACCGCCCGAAACCTTCGGGGACTTCGGTGTTGAGATTCAGCAGCACCTCATGGTGCGCTGACGACCGCGCATCAACCGCCAGCAACACCGGAGATGCCAGCACCAGTTCCTCGTCCGCATCGCTGCGGCAGTGGGCCACGAAATCCTGGGGCGCCATGGCCCAGAGCATGCGGTCGAGGGTCTCCAGCGACTCGGCCGACGCAGTGATGACCAGTCGCGCCCCACTGCGCTGCACCTTGCGCGCAAAACGGCACGCGTAGGCCAGCTTGTCTGGCGCATTGAAGTGGAAGGCAACCTCTGTCATGGCATGCCCAACCAATCAGGCTGCCTTGACCCGGGGTGCGCGCTTGCTCGCAGGCTTGGCGGCCGCACGCGGTGCGGGCGCTGCCTTGCCCACCTTTGTGTGGGCCTGGGCCAGCAGATAGTGCACCAGCAAACCCACAGGGCGCCCTGTGGAGCCTTTGGCCGCACCACCGCGCCAGGCCGTGCCGGCAATGTCCAGGTGCGCCCAGGGCATGTCGCCCACAAACTTCTGCAGGAACTTGGCGGCCGTGATGGAACCGCCCGCACGCCCGGCGACGTTGCCCATGTCGGCAAAGTTGCTCTTGAGGCCGTCGGCATAGTCGTCGTCCAGCGGCATGCGCCAGCAGGGGTCTTGTGCGGATTCGCCCGCCTCTTGCAGTGCGGTGGCCAGACTATCGTTGTTGGCAAACAGGCCGCTGCGCACGCCACCCAGCGCAATCACGCAGGCGCCGGTCAGGGTGGCAATGTCCACCACGGCGGCTGGCTTGAAGCGGGCCGCATAGGTCAGCGCATCGCACAGCACCAGGCGGCCTTCGGCATCGGTGTTCAAAATCTCGATGGTCTGGCCGCTCATGCTGGTCACCACATCACCGGGCTTCACCGCGCGGCCATCGGGCATGTTCTCGCAGGCCGGGATCAACCCCACCACATTGATGGCAGGTTGCAGCTCGCCCAGGGCGCGGAACGTGCCCAACACACTGGCGGCGCCACACATGTCGAACTTCATCTCGTCCATCTCGGGCGCGGGCTTGATCGAGATGCCCCCGGTGTCAAAGGTGATGCCCTTGCCCACCAGCACCACGGGCGCCTTGTCCTTGGCGGCGCCGTTGTAGCGCAGCTCGATGAAACGCAAGGGTTCCTCAGAGCCACGGGCCACGGCCATGAAGGAGCCCATGCCCAGGCGACTGACCTCGGCCGGGCCGTGGACCTTGCACTGGATGCGCGGGAGCTTGGCCAGCGTCTTGGCGGCATCTGCCAGCAGGCTGGGCGTGGCATGGTTGGCCGGGCGGTTGCCCCATTCCCGCGCAAACTCCACCCCCGCCACCAGCGCCACACCGCGGTCAAAACCTTCCCGCACCTCGGTGGGGCTGGCAACACCGATCACACAGCGGCCCAGGCTGCGGGCTTCTGCCTTCGATTTGGTGGTGGTGTAGACATAGCTGGCCTCGGCGACAGCCTGCACGGCAGCGCCCACGGCATCCGCAGAGGCGGCGCCCGCCCAGCACAGCACCACCCGCTTGGTGTGGGGGGCCTTGATCGCACCGCCCACTGCCAGCACAGCCTGGCGCAGCGCGCGGGCAAAGCCATCGCCGCAGCCCACCAGCACCACGCGGCGCGCGGCCACGGCGGGCACCTGGTACAGCTGCAGCTGCTTGCCCGCCTTCAGCGCCAGATCTCCATTCTTGAGCGCCAGCGCCGCCAGGGCAGACAGGGCGTCTGCCCCCGGCTTGAAACCCTCCGGAATCAGCACCACCAGCAGGTCGCATTTCTCCGAAGCAGCCGCCGTCAAATCCAGGGTCTTGAGATCAAAGTTCATAATCGGTGTTTTCCTTTTGAGCGGGCCATGCGCTTTGATGCGCACGCAAAAATGCATAGCACGCGCTGAGCCAATGTTATTCGATTCATCCATTCGCAAAGAGCTGGCACGCAGCTTCGGCGCGACGCTTGTGGTGCTGGTGACCGTGGTCATGACCATGATGCTCATCCGCACCCTGGGCCAGGCCTCCAAAGGCAGCGTGAGCCCCTCCGATGTGATGCTGGTCATGGGCTTCACCGTGCTGGGTCAGTTGCCCATCATCCTGAGCCTGAGCTTGTTCATTGCCGTGGTCGGCACCCTCGCGCGCATGTACCGCGACAGCGAAATGGTGATCTGGTTCGCCAGCGGCCGGGGCCTGCTGAGCCTGGTCAAGCCCTTGTTGCGGTTTGCCTGGCCCGTGATGGTGGTGATTGCCGTGCTGTCGCTGCTGGTCTGGCCCTGGGCCAACTCGCAGATCCAGGAGCTCAAGACCCGCTACGAGCAGCGCAGCGACATCGACCGCATTGCACCCGGTGAGTTCCAGGAGTCGTCCAACGGGAGCCGGGTGTTCTTCATCGACAAGGACAGCCCCGACACCCAGGCTGCCAACAACGTCTTCATTGCAGCCAATGACGGCACGCGCGAGTCCGTCACCTCGGCCCGCAGTGCGCGGCTGGAGACCCAGGCGGGCGAGCGCATGGTGCTGCTCAGCAACGGTCAGCGGCTGGAGACCTCGCGCGACAAGCCCGGCGTCAAGATCAGCGACTTCTCAGAATATGGCACCCGCATCGGCGCCGCCTCGCCGGGCTCTGCCGAAGAGCTGGCGGTGAAGACCCGCACCACCCTTGACCTGCTCATGCAACCCCTGCCCGCCTACCGGGCCGAGCTGGGCTGGCGCCTGGGGCTGGCGCTGGCCGCGCTCAATTTTGTGCTGCTGGGCCTGGCCGTGGCCAGTGCCAACCCGCGCGCCGCGCGCAGCACCAGCCTGGTGTTTGCGCTGTTCGGGTTCATCGTCTACTACAACCTCATGACCCTGGGCCAAAGCTGGGTAGGTGCCGGCCGGCTGGGCCTGGCAAGCTTCATGGTGCTGCTGCACGGCGGCATGCTGGCCGTGTCATTGCTGGTGCTGGCGGTGCGGCACAACCAGTGGAGCGTGCGCCACCTCCTGCCGCCCCGCACATCACGGGCCACCCAGACGCAGGGAGGGCAGCCCGTATGAGGACCATTCGCCGCCTGATCCACCGCGAGGCCCTGTCCGCCGTCACCTTTGTCACGGTGGGCTTTCTGGCTTTGTTCTTCTTCTTCGACCTGGTGGATGAGCTGCGCTGGGTGGGCCGCGCCGGGGCCGAGGGCTACCAGCTCTCGCATGCGCTCCTGTTCGTGGTGCTGAGCATTCCCAGCCACCTCTACGAGCTGCTGCCCATCACCGTGCTCATCGGCACCATCTTTGTGATGGCGCGCCTGGCCCAAAGCTCCGAATTCACCATCATGCGCACGAGCGGCATGGGCCCCTGGCGCGCGCTGCGTACCCTGGTCACCCTCGGCGGCGTGTTTGTGCTGCTGACTTTTGCCGTGGGCGACTACCTGGCCCCGCTTACCGACCGCACGGCCCAGCTCATCAAGGTGCGCTACCTCGGCAAACTGACCACCGGCGCCACAGGCGCCTGGCTCAAGGAGCGGCAGGACAACCACTCCTTTGCCGTCAACGTACGCGCACTCACACCGAACGGCGGCATGCTGGATGTGCGCATCTTCGAGTTCGACGACAAAGGGCGCCTCGCCTCGCAGACGCGGGCTGCCTCGGGCCAGTTCGGCTCGGACGGCGCCTGGGCGCTCACCAACGTGCAGCGCAGCCGCTTTGAGCACCACAGCGCCACCGACAGCAAAGGCGAAGCGCGCGTGGAGCACCTGGATACCCCCAGCCTGCAGTGGCCCACGCGCATCAGCGCCGACATGGTGGCCGCCTCCCTGCTCAAACCCGACCGCATGGCCACGCTCGACCTGTTCCAGTTCATCCGGCACCTGAATGCCAATGGCCAGTCGGCGCAAAAGTACGAGATCGAGTTCTGGCGCAAGGTGTTCTACCCCCTCTCCTGCCTGGTGATGGTGGTGCTGGCCCTGCCCTTTGCCTATCTGCATTTCCGCTCGGGCGGCATTGCGGGCTATGTGTTTGGAGGGGTCATGGCGGGCATCAGCTTCTTCCTGCTGAACAACGTCTTCGGCTACGCAGGCAATCTGCAGAACTGGTCGCCCATGCTCACGGCCGCCGCGCCGGGGTTGATCTATTCCGTGCTCTCCCTGGCCGCCTTCGGCTGGCTGGTGCTGCGGCGCTGACCGCCATAGCACGCCATTCCACAACCCATGCAAAAAGCCATCGTCCTGTTCTCGCACGGCTCCCGTGACCCGCTGTGGCGCGCCCCCATCGAAGCCGTGGCCGCGCGTATCGCCGCGCAGCACCCCACGCGACCCGTGGCCTGCGCCTACCTGGAGCTGTGCACACCCAGCCTGGCAGAGGCTACCCAGCGGTTGGTCACCCAGGGCGCCACCCACGTCACGGTGGTTCCCATGTTCCTGGGCACCGGCAAACATGCGCGTGAAGACCTGCCCGTTCTGTTGCAGGAACTGCATGCGGCCCATCCCGGCGTGCAGTTCCACGTCCAGGCCGCCATCGGCGAAGACCCGCGCATGACCGCCCTGATGGCCGACATCGCCTGCGAGGCCCCGTTGGACTGAAAATTCTGTGGATGCGCCCGATAGCGCTTAGACGATTGCAGCATAATGATGCAAATCTTTAGGCGATATCAGATATGAACCTGCACCAATTCCGCTTCGTTCAAGAGGCGGCGCGCCGCAACCTCAACCTGACCGAAGCCGCCAAGGCCCTGCACACCTCGCAGCCGGGCGTGTCCAAGGCCATCATCGAGCTGGAAGAAGAACTGGGCGTGGACATCTTTGCCCGCCACGGCAAGCGCCTCAAGCGCATCACCGAGCCCGGCCAGCACGTGCTCAAAAGCATCGAGGTCATCATGCGCGAGGTGGGTAACTTGAAGCGCATCGGCGAGCAGTTCAGCGCCCAGGACAGCGGCACCCTCAGCATCGCCACCACGCACACCCAGGCCCGCTACGTGCTGCCCGTGCCCGTGGCCCGCCTGCGCGAGGCCTACCCCAAGGTCAACATCAGCCTGCACCAGGCCACGCCACACGAAGTGGCCCGCATGATCATCGACGAGGTGGCCGAGATCGGCATGGCCACCGAATCCCTGGCCGACTACCCCGAGCTGGTCACCCTGCCCTGCTACGAATGGCAACACGTGCTGGTCGTGCCCAATGACCACCCGCTGGCGCAGAAGGAACGCATCGGTCTGGACGACCTCGCCCATGAGGCGCTCATCACCTACCACCCCTCCTTCACCGGCCGGGGCAAGATCGACCACGCGTTTGCCGCCCGCAAGCTGCAGCCCCGCATCGTGCTCGAAGCCATCGACTCCGACGTGATCAAGACCTATGTGCGCCTGGGCCTGGGCATCGGCATCGTGGCCGAGATGGCCATGCGCGACGACCCGCTGGGCGACCTGGTGGTGCGCCCCGTGGGCCACCTGTTCGGCCAGAGCGTGGCGCGCGTGGCCTTCAAGCGCGGCGCCTACCTGCGCAACTTCGTCTACAAGTTTGCCGAGCTGCTCAGCGACCGCCTGAGCCGCGAGCTGATTGCCCGCGCGATGACCGGCCATGTCAACGACTACGAGCTGTGACCCCAGCTCGGACCCAAAACATCCCGACCCTTTCCACGTTTTCCACGCTGCAGCGCCATGACCCCCACCACTGCCCGCACACCCGCCTTCCCCAGCAAGCTGCCCAACGTGGGCACCACCATCTTCACCGTGATGTCGGCGCTGGCCGCAGAACACAAGGCCGTCAACCTGGGCCAGGGCTTCCCCGACTTTGAATGTGCGCCCGAGCTGGTGAACGCCGTCACCGCCGCCATGCAGGCCGGCCACAACCAGTACCCGCCCATGCCCGGCGTGCCTGTGCTGCGCGAGGCCGTGGCCCGCAAGATCGAGGCGCTGCATGGCCGTGCCTACAACCCCAACACCGAAATCACCATCACCGCCGGTGCCACGCAGGCCATCATCACCGCCATCCTGTCCATCGTGCACCCGGGCGATGAAGTCATCGTGCTCGACCCCTGCTACGACAGCTATGTGCCCAACATCGAGCTGGCGGGCGGCAAGGCCGTGCGCGTGCCGCTCACGCCCGGCACTTTCCGCCCCGACTTCGGCAAGATCAGCGCGGCCATCACGCCGCGCACCCGCGCCATCCTCATCAACAGCCCGCACAACCCCAGCGCCACCATCTGGACGTCGCAGGAAATGCGCCAGCTGGAAGACCTGCTCGCGCCCACCGACATCCTGCTCATCAGCGACGAGGTGTACGAGCACATGGTGTTCGACGGCGCCGAGCATGAAAGCGCTGCACGCTTTCCCGGTCTTGCCGCCCGCGCCTTCATCGTGTCGAGCTTTGGCAAGACCTTTCACGTCACCGGCTGGAAGGTCGGCACCGTGGCCGCCCCCGCAGCGCTGACGGCCGAGTTCCGCAAGGTGCACCAGTTCAACGTGTTCACCGTGAACACCCCCGTGCAGCATGGGCTGGCCGCCTACCTGCAAGACCCCGCGCCCTACCTGCAGCTGCCCGCGTTCTACCAGGCCAAACGCGACCTGTTCCGAGAAGGGCTGGCAGGCTCGCGCTTCAAGCTGCTGCCCAGCACCGGCAGCTACTTCCAGTGCGTGGACATCTCGGCCATCAGCGACCTGAACGAGGCCGATTTCTGCCAGTGGCTCACCCGCGAAGTGGGCGTGGCGGCGATTCCGCTGTCGGCGTTTTATTGCGACGGGTTTGACCAGCGTGTGGTGCGGTTCTGCTTTGCCAAGAAGGACGAGACGCTGCGCGCCGCGCTGGAGCGGCTGCGCAAGCTCTGAGGCCATTGCCGTGAATGGACTGCCTGGGTCTTTCCGGCCCATCGTCGCGCCCACGCCCGCCAACCAGCTGCTGCCGTTTGAGAAAGCGTTGCTCCACGCCGCTGCTTCTGCGCTGCAACCGACTGAGGCCGCGTTGCTGGCGAAGCAGGTGGACTGCATCAACCACATTCGCCGTCCGTCGGACTGGAAGCGCATTGAGTTCCAGTGCAAGCACTGGTTTCGGGTCCGGTGGCCGGCACAGCTCCTTTTCGACCGCGCCGATACATTCCGCGTCGCCACCATTGCCTGCCAGTTTGGGGTGAAAGATGCACTGGTGGATGTATGGGCAGAGGGCGGCCATGTGTCCGCACTGGAGTCCGCGGTAGGTTTCAGCGGGCTCTCCATCTCAGGGCCGCTGAACATCCTTGCGGTGCATCCCCCCGTGTGAGGGACGAAGTGCTGTCCGGTGGCAGGTAAATTTGTAGAGAAAATGGGCTTCTGCGCGCGTCCAGCATTCGCAATATGCTACAAACAATACAGCAAATTCGATCCGCAACGGTTCAAACTGCTGCGCAACCCTGCGTGCTTCCAGAGGGCCGCGCCCTGGTAAACACCGCCCTCACCGCGTCTGCCGCGCCAGCCACACCCCCGCAGCAGCCAACGCCATCCCCACCAACGCCCAGCCGGTCAGCGTTTCACCAAACATGGCCCAGGCGATCAGCGCCGTGGTGGGTGGGGTCAGGTAAAACAGGCTGGCCACGTTCACCGCGCCGCCCCGGCGGATGAGCAGGTTCAGCAGGCTCACGGCCCCCAGCGACAACACCAGCACCAGCCAGCCCAGCGCAAACACGAACTCACCGCTCCATGTGATCGCCATGGTTTCGGTGGCATAGGCCAGCACCGCCATGGCAATGGCGCACGGCAGATACTGGATCACCGAGCCCGTGCGCAGATCGAACGAGGGGCAGAACCGCTTTTGGTACAGCGTTCCCGCCGTGATGCCCAGCAGCGCCACCAGCGCGGGCAGCAGCATGCCCGCCAAAGCACCGGCGGGCACGGTCACCACCTTACCCGCCACCACCAGCGCCACGCCGGTGAACCCCAACCCCAGCCCAACCCACTGCGCGGGCCGCACCTTCTCGCCCAGCAAGGCGCCCGCCACCAGGGCCGTCAACAGCGGCTGCAACCCCACCACCAATGCCGTGATGCCCGACGGCAGCCCGTGGCCAATGGCCATGAACACTCCGCCCAGGTAGACGCCATGCACCAGCAGGCCCGACGCCGCGATGTGCCCCCAGGCCCTGCCCGCCGGGGGCCAGGGCGCGCGCAACAGTGCCACCACGGCCAGCATGAGCACAGTGACGATGGCAAAGCGCAGACCCAGGAAGGTCAGCGGCTCGATATACGGCAGGCCCAGCTTGGCACCGATGAAGCCCGTGCTCCAGAGCGCGACAAACAGCAGAGGGACCAGCGAATCCAGCGGATTCGCAACGGTAGAAGTGTGGGGTGTTGCCTGGGTCATGGAATGGGGAAATGAAAAGCCTGGCGACGGAATGCACGCCAGACCCGTGAATAAACCAAGGGCAGCAGCACATGCGACACGGCGAGCCCGATCATCGCGGCGCCTTCACCGCCAACGGGGTTTCAGCCAAGCGCGCCCTGGCCACAAACCAGTCCACCACCCAGGCACGAAAAGCCGCCATTGCCGCCGTGCTGAACTGCCCCGAGGGCCGCACCAGGTAAATGCCTGCATCGGCATTGAGCTGCCACTGCGGCAGCACGCGCACCAGCTGGCCGGCATCGATGCAGGGCTGAATCAGCCAGTCCCCGCCGGCCAGGACGCCTGCGCCCATCGTGGCGGCCGTGAGCAAGGCCTCGTTGTCGTTGCTGATCAGCGCGCCGCGCACCACCACCGTGTGGCTGGCGCCCGCACGGGTGGTGAGCTGCCATTCCGGGTAAGACACCAGGCCCGTGAAGCCCAGGCAGTTGTGCGCCGCCAGGTCGGCGGGCGCCTGTGGCACCCCATACCGCTCCAGGTAAGCGGGCGCGGCCGCCATGATGCGCTGATGGCCGCACAGCCGAGTGGCCACCAGTCGGCTGTCGGCCAGCTTGCCGATGCGAATCGCGGCGTCAAACCGTTCGCCCACGATGTCCACCAGCCGGTCGGCGTATTCGACCTCCAGCGTGACCTGCGGATGGACCAGCACAAATTCCGCCAGCATGGAGCTGAGCAGGCGCCGCCCCATGGCGGCGGGCACTGACACCCGCAGGCGCCCACGCACCTGCTGCGCCCCTTCGGCGGCCTCTTTCTGTGCCTGCGCGATCAGGCCCATGGCCTCGCGCACCTTCTCGACCAGGCGCAGGCCCTCGTGCGTGAGGTACAGCTGGCGCGTGGTGCGCTCCACCAGCAGGATGCCCAGGCGGCGCTCCAGCGCGTTCAGGCGCTTGGACAGCACCGAGGGGTGGCGCTGCAAGGCGCGCCCCGCCGCCGCGAACGAGCCTGCGTCGCTCAGGGCAAGCAGGGTGGCCAACTCATCGGCATGCTGGCTGTCGAGCAGGTCCATCAAAAATCAAAACGCCACAGCGTGGCGCAGCAGGAGGTCATGGGGTGAGGATGATCGCACCTTGCGCGCGTCCCTGCTCCAGGTCGGCATGTGCAGCCCCCACATCGGCCAGTGCATACCGGCGCCCTATGCGCGGCGTGATGATGCCAGCGGCCACGGCCTGCAATACATCCCGGGCACGCTCCTGGTACTCCATCGCTGTGGCGGTGTGCGCGGCCAGCGAGGGCCGCGTGAGGAACAACGAGCCCTTGGCATTGAGCGTGCCCACCTCGATGGGCGCAGGCACGCCCGAGGTGGCGCCAAAGGACACCAGCAGGCCGCGCGGGCGCAGGCTGTCAAGCGACGCATCAAGCGTGGTCCGCCCGATGGGGTCGTACACCACATCGGCCTTGCGGCCCTGCGTGGCCTCCCGCACCTCGCTCGCCAGCGCGGCAGGGTTGAACACGAACACCGCATTGCACCCTGCCGCCTTCGCGCGCTCCACGCTCTCGGGCCTGGAGACCACGCCCATCACAAAGGCCCCCAGGTGCCGGGCCCAGGCGCACATCAGCTGTCCCACCGCCCCGGCGGCGCCATAGATGAGCACGCGTGTGCCCGGGCCCACCGGGTAGGTGGTCTTGAGCAGGTACTGCGCCGTGATGCCCTTGAACAGTACGGCGGCGGCATCGTCCATCGCCATCGTTTCGGGCAGCGGTACCAGCCGCTCGGCGGGGAACAGGCGGGCGCTGGCATAGGCGCCCAACGGGCCGGTTGCGTAGCCCACCCGGTCGCCCACTGCAACGTTCTTCACCCCCGGCCCCACGGCCACCACATGCCCTGCGCCTTCCAGCCCCAGGCCGGAAGGGAACGGGATGGGCACAGCCCCTTTGCGCTGACTCACGTCCAGCGGGTTCACGCCGATGGCGGCCTGCTCCAGCCACACCTGGCCAGTGCTGGGGACTTGGGGTTGCACCTCTTCCAGGCGCAGGGCCTCAGTCCCACCTGCTGCATCGATCCGAACACTGACGGCCACGGGCTTTTCCTTGTGTGTTGATTCCATGCGGCCAAGCCTAAGTTTTGGTGTCACGCAGAACAACCAGGGGGCATGCAGTTCACCCCCTGCACCAGCCGCACGAAAGCAACAAGACCAAGGGCTCGCGGCCCCTGACATGCCGACAGGGCTTGAAAATTCACAATCAAAATGCCGCCTACCGCCTTCCTACAAAGCGTTTTTAGCTACATATTTGATAGCAAACGAGAGCCTGACAGGCTGGCACCACAGAAGAAAGAGCGGGTGTGAGCAGCCCCACCATCTGCCCACACCCTCCCTTTGCAAGCTTGCAACCGCCCACTGGCGGCATACGCGCGGAAAAAACAAGGGCCTACATCGCAGCCACTGCCAGGCTCAAGGTGGCCTGGCGCTCCATACGGGGGCCCGCCTTGTGGGCACTGAACCGCTGCTCTACCTGCTTGAGGAAATGCATGAGCAGCACGCGGTACAGCCCATCGCCCAGGGCTGCGTCCTCCACACCCACGTCCAGGTTCGGGTTGTCGTTGATTTCGATCACGTACACACCAGCCGCCGTAGCCTTCAGGTCCACACCATAAAAGCCATGGCCTACCAAGCGGGCAGAGCCGACCGCCGCCGCCAGCACCTGCGGGGGCACCTGGTCGAGCGACACGGCCTGGACCCGGCCTTCGGTGTACTTGCCATTGGCGGTGTGCTGCAGGATCTGCCAGTGCCCGTCGCACATGAAGTATTTCGCCGCGAACAGGGCCTGCCCGGCCAGCACGCCAATGCGCCAGTCGAAGTCGGTGTACATGAACTCCTGCACGAGGATGATTTCCGATTCCTTGAGCATGTTTTTGGCGATGGCCTGCAGTTGTTCAACGCTGTCGGCCTTCTTCACACTGCGGCTGAACGCTCCGTCTGGCACCTTCACCACCACGGGGTAAGTCAGCCGGTGCTGCATGTCGGCCATGCGTGCGGCGGCTGACCATGTGTGTGAGCGGGGTGGCAATGGCATGTTCACGCAGCAGCTCCGCCAGAAAGGCCTTGTTGGTGCAACGCAGGATGGACGCAGGGTCGTCGATGACCGGCATGCCTTCCGCCATGGCTTTCCTCGCAAACTGGAAGGTGTGGTGCGTCACGGCCGTGGTCTCCCGGATGAACAGCGCGTCGAACTGGGTCAGGCGCGACAGGTCCTTCTTCTCGATCAGTTCCACGGCAATGCCCATCTCCTGCCCCACGTCCACCAGCTTGCGCAGTGTCTTGAGGTTGGACGGCGGCGGGCTGTCGTGGGGGTCGTGCAGCACCGCCAGGTCCATGCGCGGCTGGGGCATGGCGATCAGGGGGCGCCAGCTGCGCCGTGTGTACTGGCGCAGCGCCTGCACAAAGACCTCGTCGCGCGCGGCATCCACATCGCGCAGATCCAGTGCCTGTATGCCGCCGATCTGCCAGTGGGCTGACTGCTCCTGCCGCTCCAGCGTGACCTCCATCAATGGGCAGCGGAACAGCTCGAAACTCTTGCGTGCCAAGGCCGCCAGCGCCGGGTCGTCCATGATCCCGAAGAAAACGTGCAGCGTCAGCGTGTTCACGGAGCGCGGTATTTCCTTCAGCGGGCCAATCAGCCGGTTCAGCTGCGCCAGCGCCGATGGCTCGATACGTTTGCGCTGCAGGCTGAGGATGGTGTCCACGCTGGGTGTCACGCGGTCGCCGCGCGCTTCGGCCAGCAACGAGCAGTAGTAGCCCATGCTGAGGTAGCCATAGTTCCTGCACAGGTTGGTGACCTTGCGCAAGCGCCCACGGTCGTCCGGCTGCTCCGCAACGAACTGCTCTGCCGTGATGACCTTGAGGTCCGGCTCGCTCCACCGGAAGTCGGCCACCTTCTCCACCACGATGACATGTTCTGAGGACAATTTATTTCTTTCCAGAAAGGATGACCGCTGCGGTGCGCCCACGGCGCTCATACCTCGCGATCTTCTTGAATTCACCCCAACTGATGGACACACCGCCATCGGGATCACCGGAACGCGCCATGGGGTCCAGCAGGCGAAACACTGCACCATCGAAGCCTGTGATGACCACCCAGTGCGGCGTCTTCTCCCGGTGCAGGCGCCACAGACTGATAAGCACAATGGGCAAGCGCCCCGCCCGCAGTTGCTCGATCACGCTGTCGGGCGACACGGCCCGCGCATGGATCGGCACCTGGCGCGCCTCCAGAGCCGCCCTGAAGTCGTTCTCCACCAGCTGGATCACGTCCTTCTTGCGGGGATCGCGCACGCTGTCCATGAACAGCGAGGCACCGGCAGCCGCATACACCGACACCTCAAAGCCATGGGCCAGCGCGGCATGCGCGAGCCCAAACGGCCCGCATCCGCCGTGGCCCGCAGCCATGAACACCGTAGTGGCCTCGCGCCACAGGCGGATCTCGGCCGCCTGGTTCACCGGCATGGCCGGGTCCATGGCGGACATCGCCATCAACAAGGCACAGGGGCCGCAGGTGAAGTCCAGCGTCTGCGCATAGTGGCGCACCTGGTGCGCCGCACCCACCTGCGCCAGCGCCCCGTCAAACAGGTCCTTCTGAAAGCACAGCGCCTCTTCGCCATCTTCGTAATAGGCGGGCTTGCGCCCGGTGTGTACAAAGCCGTGGCGCTCGAACAAACGGTGCGCGGCCACGTTACCGCCCCGGCTCTCCAGCCGCAGCACCGCACAGCCCGCATCACGCGCATCGTGGATCGCCGCCTCCAGCAGCCTGGCGGCCACGCCAGCGCGCCGCATGGACGGCACCACCGCGATGGAGTAAAGGCGGGCCACGGACGATCCCTCGCGGCGCAATACCACGCAGGCGCCATCCAGCGCATGGCCAGAGCGGCACACCAGAACACGGGCCGAGCGACTGAGCAGCAGACGCCCCCAGCTTCTGCGCGAGATCCTGTCGCTGGAGAACGCAGCGTTCTCCAGATGATCCAGCGCAGGCAGATCTGCCGGCCCGGCCAGCGCGACACCCCTGGCATCCAGCGATAGTTGTCGCTTCATGGGCAGTCCCCACGGGGTCGCTGCGCCCTGCGATCAGACAGCTTCAATGCCACCCAACCTACCCCGATCGGAACCACGAGCACCAGTACGGCCAGCAGCAATGCGATCCAATCAGCCATGGCGCAGCAGCTCCAGGCCCAGGCCGCGCAGGGCGCTGCGCACAGAGCCAGCCTCAATGGCTTGGCACCTTTGCGCGCTGCAATGGCTCAATGGCATGAAAGCACCCCCGCGCAAGAAACACTGGCTACACAACCAAGTTCGAGTTGGGGCAGGCCAGAGGCCAAGCAACGCTTTGCGCCCTCCAGGTCGCGCCGGTGGATGTACAAAGTGCCCTTGGCCGTGTGGCGGGGCACGTCGAACGCCAGGCGGTACCCGCGCAGCTGCCGCCCCAGCACTGCCTGCAGCGTTGCACGCAGGCTTTGCACACTGGAATACGGCGTGATGAACGGAACCAGGACCAATGCGGTGGGATCTACATCGCCCTCGCACAGAGGCAACAGGGATACCCGGTGCAAGCCCATACTGGGGCAACTCTTCATCAGCATGTTTTCACCACGTTGAGCCCCTGACAGGAGCGCTTGTGGCCGGTGTTGAACATGCTTTCAGTCTAGGAAATCTGGCGTAAATCGTTCGTAAAAACTGCGGGGGCAAACATCAAATCGCCGTCAATGCACCGGGGCTAGGCACGCACATGCGCGGGTGCGCCGGGCTGCCTCATTCCCTATGCCGCCAAGCGGTATCCCACCCCGGACTCGGTGAGCAGGTGGCGGGGTTGTGCGGGGTCGGCCTCCAGCTTCTGCCGCAGGTGCCCCATGTAGATGCGCAGGTAGTGGCTCTGGTCCGAGCGCATGGGGCCCCACACCTCGCGCAACAGCTGCTTTTGGGTGATGACCCGCCCCGCATTGGCCACCAGCACCATCAGCATGCGGTACTCGGTGGGCGTCAGGTGCACCTCCACCCCGGCCTTGCGCACCAGGCGCGCACTGCGGTCCACCTCGACATCGCCAAAATGGAACAGGGGCTCCACGGCCTCCATCGTCAGCCCGTTGCCAGTGGCGGCGCGGGGCCTGCGCAGGTTGGCCCGCACCCGTGCCAGCAGCTCGCCGGTGCCGAAGGGTTTGGTGAGGTAGTCGTCCGCACCCGCGTCGAGTGCAGCAATTTTCTCTGCCTCATCGGTGCGCGCAGACAACACGATGATGGGCACGGCGGACCAGCCCCGTACATCGCGGATCAGCTCCACCCCGTCGCCATCGGGCAGTCCCAGGTCCAGCACCAGTAGATCGGGCTGGCGGGTGCCCGCAGCAGACAGGCCTTCACGCAGGGTGCCAGCCTCGTGCACCTGCCAGCCCTCGGCCTCCAGCGCACTGCGCACAAAGCGTCTGATTTGTGGTTCGTCCTCGACCACCAAAACGGTACGTATCTGCATGGTTTTCTTCAGGGGGCAGAAACGCCCCGCTCCACATCATCAAAACCGGGAACCGGCGGAGGCTCGCGCCGCGCAAGGGTGACCGTGAACTCGGCACCGCCCCCTTCCGCGCTGGCAGCAGAAATTGTGCCCCCATGCGCTTGCACGACGGCTTTGCAGATCGCCAGGCCCAGGCCCACGCCCGGGGTCGCGGACTCCGCCTGGCCCCGGATGAATTTTTCAAACAGGGTGTGCTCTTTGCCACGCACCGAAGCGGGCAGGCCCGGGCCATGGTCCCGCACCTTCAACACCAGCATGTTGTCTGTGGTGGATGCTTTCACCACCACCGGCGCCGCGCCATATTTGGCCGCATTTTCCAGAAGATTCACCAGCACGCGCTCGATGAGCACAGGGTCAAACTCCACCAGCGGCAGGTCGGCGGGCAGCTCCGTGCGTACGGGCATGTCGCCCAGCGCTGGCCTGGCGGCCCGAATGGCCGAGCCGACCACTTCTTCCACCGACTGCCAGTCCCGCCGCAGGTGGACGCTCTGCCCTGACACATCGCTCTCCAGCCGTGCCATGTCCAGCAGGTTGCTGACCAGCGCATTGAGCTGGTGCGCCTGGCGCACGATGGATTGGGCCACGGCGCCCGTCTCTTGTGGCGGCGCACTCTGTAGCGACTCGGCCAGCGTGATCAAGGCCGTAAGGGGCGTGCGCACATCATGCGACACTGCGCCCAACAGAGCGTTGCGCAGCCGCTCCGACTCCATGTCCACCACGGCCTGCTGCGCAATGTTCACGTAGTGCACACGCTCCAGGGCAATGGCGATCTGCCGGGCCAGGGTGTCCAGCTGCTGGGCTTGTTCAGGAATCAACAGCCAGCGAGGCTGGGCGGGTTCCAGCGCCAGCACACCGCGCACGCGCATGGGGGCCTTCAGCGGCAGGTAGCGCCAAGCCTGCGCAGCCAGGGTGCTGGTCGCCAGCCCGGCGCTCTGGCCCTGGCGCAGCGTCCAGTCGGCCACGCTCTTGTCAAAACCTGCAGGCAGGTCGGCGGGGTAGTGAAGGCGGTCTGACGCATCCAGCGCCACCACCACGGCGCGGCCCCCAAAATGCCCTTGCACGGCCGCCGCACCGATCTCGATGACCTGGCTAGTCTCCAGCGCTGCCGACAGCTCGCGGGTCAGTTCAAACAGCGACTGGGCGCGCCGCTCCCGGCTGATCGACACCCCGGCCGCAAACCGCAACCCTGCCGTGAGTTGCCCCACCAGAAGTCCCACGCCCAGCATCACCGCAAACGTGACGATGTACTGCACATCACTCACCGCAAACGACAGGCGCGGCGAAACAAAAAAGAAATCGAACGCCAGCACATTCAGCAGCGCCGCCATGGCTGCGGGCACCCGGCCAAAACGCATGGCCACCGCGACGACGCCCACCAAGTACAGCATCACGATGTTGGTCAGCTCCAGCAAGCCATGCAGCGGCGTTGCCAGCACCGTGACGGCAATGCTGGCGCCCAGTGCCCACAAAAAACCTTGCCAGCGATGGCGCCCTGCGCCGGGCTCGCCCACATCCCCGTCATCCTCCAGGCCCACATGGCGGTCCCATAGCGCCTGGGGCAGGCGCCGCGAACTGCCCGCATGCGCGGCCTCGACGATGTCGAGCGAAGGTGCCCGTTCGGCCAGCTCGCGCGCAACGCCCTTGGCAGCCAGCAGCTTGCGCCACCCAGCCCGCACGGCGGGGCGCCCCAACACCAGCGTGGCGCAGTTCAAATGCAGCGCCTGGGCCGCAAGGGCTGGCGCCACGCGGTCGCCGGTCAGCACAGCCGTCTCGGCACCCAGCTCCTGCGCCAGTTGCAGCACGGTCAGAATCTTGTCGCGCTGGGCGGCCTCCAGGCGCTGCAGCCGGGGTGTCTCCACATAGGCGGCATGCCACTTCACATTGAGCTGCCCCGCGAGGCGGGCAGCTGTGCGCACCGTCTGCGCCGCGTCTTCGTGGGGCCCGACACAGGCCAGGATGCTGCCCGAGGTGTTCCAGGCACTGGCCACGCGGCTGCCAGAAGCACCCGACTGCTCCACCCGCCAGCCCAGCACGTCGTCTTCCACATGCTCCGCCGTGCGCCGCAGCGCAATCTCCCGCAGGGCGATCAGGTTGCCCTTGCGAAAGAAGCTCTGCGCCGCGCGCTCTGCCTGCTGGGGCACATAAACCTTGCCCGCGCCCAGGCGGGCAATCAGCTCGTCGGGCGTGGCATCAACCAGCACCACCTCGTCGGCATCGTCCAGAACAGTGTCGGGCACCGTTTCGTGCACGCGCACACCCGTGATGACCCCCACCGTGCCGTTGAGGCTTTCCAGATGCTGGACGTTGAGCGCGGTCCACACATCGATGCCAGCAGCCAGCAACTCCTGCACGTCCTGCCAGCGCTTGGCGTGGCGGGAACCCTGCACGTTGGAGTGCGCGAGTTCATCCACCAGCAGGATGGCAGGCTTGCGGGCCAGGGCCGCATCCAGATCGAACTCGGAAAGGGTCCGGCCCCGGTACTCCACCTGCTTCAGGGGCAGCGACTCCAGTCCCTCCAGCAGCGCAGCGGTTTCCGCGCGACCATGGGTTTCCACCACGCCGATGAGGATGTCGCGCCCGGCGCGCCGCTCGCGCTGCGCGGCGCTAAGCATGGCCCAGGTCTTGCCGACCCCGGCATTGGCACCAAAGTAGATGCGCAGCTTGCCCCGCTGGGTCTGCGCTTCCTGGGCGCGCAGTTGCGCAATCAAAGCATCGGGGTCGGGGCGCTGGATGTCAGTCATGCATCAACAAGTATCGGTGCCAAAAGCCAGAGCATGTCAGCGCACGTCAGCGCAAGCCGTCGAGCGCCAGGTTCAGCGCTAGCACGTTCACCCGGGGTTCACCCAGCAGCCCCCACAAGGGTTGCTCCGCGTGCTGGCCAATCACGGCGTTCACGCTGGCGACCGGCAGGTTGCGGGCGCGCGCCACGCGCCCTGCCTGGTACTGCGCCGCAGCCAGGCTGATGTGCGGGTCCAGGCCACTGGCAGAGGCGGTGACCAGGTCCACCGGCACGGGGGCCGTGTTGCCGGGGTCGGCCGCGCGCAGGGCTTCCACACGCGCTTTCACGGCATCAGTCAGCGCCGGATTGAGCGGCCCCTGGTTGGAGCCGCCGGACGCAGCCGCGTTGTACGGCATGGGCGCCGTTGCGGATGGACGACCCCAAAAATGCTGGGGGTCGGTAAAGCTCTGGCCGATCAGCGTCGAACCGACCACCTGGCCATTGCGCTGCACCAGGCTGCCAGCTGCCTCCTTGGGGAACACGGCCTGGGCAGCGCCCGTCACGGCCAACGGGTAGAGCAAGCCGGTCAACACGCTCAACAAGGCAAACAGCACCAGCGCGGGGCGAAGAATGTTTTTCATCAGAATCTCCTCAGATCAGCCCGACGGCCACAAGTATCCAGTCAATCAGCTTGATGCCCACAAACGGCACCAAGAGCCCGCCCAGCCCATAGATGGCCAGGTTGCGCCGCAGCAGCGCAGCCGCGCCCACCGGGCGGTAGCGCACGCCGCGCAGTGCCAGGGGAATCAGGAACACGATCACCAGCGCATTGAAGATCACGGCCGACAGGATGGCAGACGACGGACTGGCCAGCTGCATGACGTTGAGTGCGGACAGCTGCGGGTAGGTGGACACGAAGATGGCCGGCACGATGGCGAAATATTTCGCCACATCGTTCGCAATGGAGAAGGTGGTGAGCGAGCCGCGTGTCATCAAAAGCGCCTTGCCGGTCTCCACCACCTCTAGCAGCTTCGTCGGGTTGGAGTCCAGGTCCACCATGTTGCCCGCCTCCTTGGCGGCCTGCGTGCCACTGCCCATGGCCACAGCCACGTCGGCCTGGGCCAGTGCAGGGGCATCGTTGGTGCCGTCGCCGGTCATGGCCACCAGGCGGCCTTCGGCCTGGTATTTGCGGATCAGCTCCAGCTTGTCTTCGGGTGTGGCTTCCGCCAGGAAGTCGTCCACCCCCGCCTCGGCCGCGATGGCCGCCGCCGTGAGCTTGTTGTCGCCGGTGATCATCACGGTTTTGATGCCCATGCGGCGCAGCTCGATGAAGCGCTCCTTGATGCCCGCCTTGACAATGTCCTTGAGTTCGACAATGCCCAGCACGTGGCTGCCATCGGCCACCGCCAGGGGCGTGCTGCCCCGCAGGGCCACCTGGTCGGCCGCGCTCATGACTTCCTGCGGCATCTTGCCGCCCAGGGCTTCCACATGTTTGGCAAGCGCCAGCACGGCCCCCTTGCGCAGCATGGTGACAGCAGATTCCGGCTGCCCCTCGCCTGCGGGCAGGTCCACGCCGCTCATGCGGGTCTGCGCGGTGAAGGGCACCAGCTTGACGCCCTGGGGGTTCTGGCCTTCCACACCCTCGCGGCGGGCCAGCTCCACAATGCTGCGGCCTTCGGGCGTCTCATCTGCCAGCGACGCCAGCAGTGCGGCGCGTGCAAGCCGCGCTCTGGACACACCCGGCGCTGGCAGAAACGCGCTGGCCTGGCGGTTGCCATGGGTGATGGTGCCGGTCTTGTCCAGCAGCAGCACATCCACATCACCAGCCGCCTCCACGGCACGGCCCGAGGTGGCGATCACGTTGGCCTGCATCATGCGGCTCATGCCGGCCACCCCCACGGCAGACAGCAGGCCGCCAATGGTGGTGGGGATCAGGCACACCAGCAGCGCCACCAGCGCGGTCAGTGATACCACCGTGCCCGCACCCGACGCCTGCACGCTGAAAATCGAGAAAGGCAGCAGGGTCACGGTGACGACCAGGAACACGATGGTCAGCGCCACCAGCAAAATGGTCAGTGCGATCTCGTTGGGTGTCTTCTGGCGCTCGGCGGCTTCCACCATGCCAATCATCCGGTCGAGGAAGGACTCGCCCGGGTTCACCGCCACACGCACCACCAGCCAGTCGGACAACACACGGGTGCCCCCTGTGACGGCAGAAAAATCGCCACCGGATTCGCGCACCACGGGGGCCGATTCGCCGGTGATGGCGCTCTCGTCCACCGAGGCCACACCCTCGATCACCTCGCCATCCAGCGGGATCACATCGCCCGCCTCCACCAGCACCACATCGCCCCGGCGCAGGTTGGTGGCCAGCTCGGGCAAAAATGCTGCGCCGTGAACCGGATCCTTGAGCTTCTTGGCCCAGGTCTCCTTGCGCAGCCCGCGCAGCGAGGCTGCCTGCGCCTTGCTGCGCCCTTCTGCCAGCGCCTCGGCAAAGTTGGCAAACAGCACGGTGAACCACAGCCAGACCGTGATGGCCAGCACAAACGCTGGGCGCATGCTGGCATCCTCTGGTGCATTGAGTGCATGTAGCCACAGCAGCGTCGTGAAGATGCTGCCGATGTACACGATGAACATCACCGGGTTGCGCCACTGCACAAACGGGCTCAACTTGGCCAGCGCTCCCCAGAGCGCAGTCTTGATGAGTGCTGCATCCAGCAGCGAAACGGAAGAAGTTTTTTTCTTGGTCATTGCCATACCTCACTGAACCCGGAGCATCAGGTGCTCCACCATCGGACCCAGGGCCAGGGAGGGCACGTAGTTGAGAAGACCCACCAGAAGCACGGTGCCGATCAGCAGCGTGACAAACAACGGCCCGTGTGTGGGCATGGTGCCCGCCGTGGCTGGCAAGCGCTTCTTGGCGGCCAGCGAACCGGCAATGGCCAGCACCGGCACGATCACGCCAAAACGGCCCAGCCACATCGCCAGCCCCAACAGCACGTTGTAGAACGGTGTGTTGGCCGACAGGCCTGCAAAGGCGCTGCCGTTGTTGTTGGCGGCAGAGGTCAACGCGTAGAGGATCTCAGAGAACCCATGCGCACCCGGGTTGGCGATGCCCGCCCTGCCCGCTTCTGTGGCCACGGCAATCGCCGTGCCCACCAGCACCAGGATGGGCGTGACCAGGATGGCCGCCGAGGTGAGCTTCATCTCGCGCACCTCGATCTTCTTGCCCAGGTACTCTGGCGTGCGGCCAATCATGAGACCCGCCATGAACACTGCCAGGATGGCAAACACCAGCATGCCGTACAGGCCCGTGCCCACGCCACCAAACACCACCTCACCCAGCTGCATCAGCACCAGCGGCACCATACCGCCCAGGGGCGTGAAGGAATCGTGCATGGAGTTCACGGCACCACATGAAGCGGCAGTGGTCACGGCGGCAAACAGGGCCGACGCGTTGATGCCGAACCGCACCTCCTTGCCCTCCATGTTGCCGCCCGCCTGCAAGGCGCTGGCGGTGTGCTCCACGCCCAGCCCCACCCATTGCGGATTGCCGGCTTTCTCGGCGGAAACCACCGCAATCACGGCCACCACAAACATCACGGTCATGGCCGCCAGGATCGCAAAGCCCTGGCGCTGGTCGCCCACGACCCGGCCAAACGCAAAACACAGCGCGGCAGGAATCAGAAAAATCGCCAGCATCTGAACAAAGTTGGTCAGTGCCGTCGGGTTCTCATAGGGATGGGCAGAGTTGGCGTTGAAAAAGCCACCGCCGTTGGTGCCCAGCATCTTGATGGCTTCCTGCGATGCCACCGGGCCCATTGCCAGGGTCTGGGTGTTGCTTGTCTTGGCTTCCATCACCGCAGCGCCATCGCTGCCCACCACCGGCTGGCCCGATGCGTCGAGCTTCGGCACTTCATAGGCCGTTGGCTCCAGCGTCGCCACATCCTTGTAGGCGTCAAAGTTCTGGATCACGCCCTCCCCGACCAGCACGATGGAAATCACAAACGCGATGGGCATCAGCACCCATGCCGTGATGCGCGTGACATCGGCCCAGAAGTTGCCCACAAAGCCTTGGCCATCGGTGCTGCGCGCTGCAAAGCCGCGCGCCAGCGCAAACGCCACGGCGATGCCGGTGGCCGCCGAGAAGAAGTTCTGCACCGACAGGCCCAGCATCTGCGTGAGGTAGCTCATGGTGGACTCGCCCCCATAGCCCTGCCAGTTGGTGTTGGAGACAAAGCTGATGGCAGTGTTGAAAGAAGAATCGCCCGACACGGCCGCCATGCCCTGCGGGTTGAGCGGCAGCAGGTGCTGCAAACGCTGCAGGCCATACACCGCAAAAGCGCCGATGGCATTGAACGCCAGCAGCGCCAACGCATAGCCGCGCCAGTGCATCATCTGATCCGGCGCGACCCCGGCCAGTTTGTACAAAGGCTTTTCGGCGGCATGCATCCACCTTGGCAGCCGGCCATCGCAGACTGCAGCCAGCCATTTGCCAAGCGGCCACGCCAGCACGCCCAGCACGATCAAGAAGAGCCCCAACAGGCTCCAGGCAGAGGTATCCATCTCAGAACTCCTCCGCGCAGATCAGCGCAAACACCAGATAGGCCAGCAACACCAGGGCCACGATGGCGCCAAAGCCGTAGAGCATTTCCATGCCGATCATGAGCGCTCACCCTTGGCCGGGCCATATTTGCCCAGCAAAACCACGGCCTCGGCCATGACCACCCACAACGCCGCCAGCGCGGCCATCCATATCACGTCCATCGACAACTCCTGCATCAGAACAGGTGTTTGATTCTGAGAAGGTGGCCGTAAAAAGTGCGCACAGACTGTGGGGGGTGCCGTAAAAACGGCGTAAAAACGCGGGCCCGGCGAGGGCAGCGTTGGGGGGCAGCTCGCAAGCCACCGCACCCGACGGCTGCAGACTTGCGCAACATTGACGCGAAGGGGCGCAATTTTTGCGAACTTTATACGCAGGCTTTTCTACGCTTGCGTTCTTGTTCTTTTTCAAACATTGCTGCCATGAACGGTTCTTCTTCCAAAACATTCGCCGCCACCCTGCTGGCCGCGCTGCCCCTGCTGGCCAGTGCCCAGCTCACCGGTAATGTCAGCCTGACCACCAACTACAAGTTCCGTGGCCAGGACCAGGACGCCACCAAGGCCAAGGCCGTCAAGCCCGCCCTGCAAGGCGGCTTCGACTACGCCTTTGGCGACTCCGGCTGGTACGTGGGCAACTGGAACTCCAGCGTGGACTGGCTGACCAACAATTCGCTCGAATCCGACCTGTACGGCGGCTACAAGTTCAAGGCCGCAGGCGCTGACTTCGATGTGGGCGCCCTGACCTACATCTACCTCGGCAACAGCAACGGCAACACCACCGAGCTGTATGGCGCGACCACCATGGGCCCCTTCACCGCCAAGTATTCGCACACCATCTCCAAGGACTACTTCGGCTTTGCCGGTGCCAAGTCCGGCTCGGGCCTGAAGGGCCGCAACACGGGTTACCTGAACTTCGGCTTTGCGCAGGAAGTGGCGCCCAGCGTGACCGTGAAGGCCTCGGTGGGCTTCACGCGTTTTGCCAGCGACATCAAGGACCTGGGCGTGCCCAACTACATGGACTATCAATTGGGTGGTGCGTATGACTTCGGCGGTGGCCTGTCGCTGGGCGCGGCCGTGGTCGGCGCCAACAAGAAGGCCTTCTTCGGCCACGTCAACAAGTCGCGCGTGATCGTCACGCTGACCAAAACCCTGTAGCCCTCCAAACTACATGGGCGCTGGGCGCCGGGCGCCGGGCGCGCAGCTTCGTCACAACACACAGCGCAGCGCCCGCTCTCCCGCGACGCGCAGCCGCTCTTTCAGCGATGCGGGCGCGAGCACCTCGAATTCCACATCAAGGGCCATGAGCCAGTACACCAGCGAGTCATTGGCTGCGCACTCCAGCTGGCAGCGTTGCCCCTTGCCCAAGGTGGACACCACGCCAGCGGACGGCGGTATGCGGCGCGCCATCACGGCGTAGGGCGCGTGCAGCACCACGCGCGCCTGTTCGGCGTGGTGCGGCGCAGAGATGGAGCGCGACACGTAGCCCTTCAAATCGCCCCCGTCGGGCGAGGCCCGGGGCGCGAAATGTGCGCCCACCTGCGGGTCGCCCACGATGCGGTCGATGCGGAAGGTGCGCCAGTCGTTGCGCACCCTGTCCCAGGCCACCAGGTACCAGCGCTGGCCGGTGTGCACCACACCCTGCGGCTCGACCGAGCGCTGCGCACTGCGGCCCTGGCCGTCCTCATAGGTGAACTCAGTGCGCAGCTGGTCGCGGCAGGCCGACGCGAGTGTGGCCAGCACCGACGCCTCCACCACCGGCCCCGTGCGCGTGAGCGGCAGGATGGCCGAGCGCAGCGCGTCCACACGCTTGCGCAGGCGCGCAGGCATGGCCTGCTCCAGCTTGACCAGCGCGCGCAGTGCGGGCTCTTCAATGCCCCCCACCGCACCGGCCGTGGCCGTGCGCAGCGCAATCGATACCGCCAGGGCTTCCTCGTCATCCAGCAGCAGCGGTGGCAGAGCCTGCCCGGCCCGAAACGCATAGCCGCCCGCCACGCCACTGCTGGCCTGCACCGGGTAGCCCAGCTGGCGCAGGCGGTCGATGTCGCGCCGCAGCGTGCGGGGGTGTACTTCCAGGCGTTCGGCCAGGTCCGGGCCCATCCAGTGGGCACGCGTTTGCAGCAGCGAAAGCAGGCGCAGCAGGCGGGTCGATGAACTGAGCATGGCGCCACTGTACTTTCTATTGAGGGCCAAAACTGTCCGCAATGGTTTTTACAGTGGCAACACCTTTTCTTCCACCACGACCAAGGAGTTCTCCATGTCCATCGTCCTCTACTGGCACCCTATGTCCAGCGCCACCCCCATCGCCTGCGCCCTGGCCGAACTGGGCGTGCCCCACGAACGCGTAAAGATCGACATCCGCACCGGCGAACAGCGCCGCCCCGGGTACCTGGCCCTGAACCCCAATGGCAAGGTGCCCACGATTACCGTGGACGGTGCCCCCATGTTCGAGGCCCTGGCCATCCACCTGTGGCTGGGCCACCGCTTTGGCGTGGAGCGTGGCCTGTGGCCCGCAGGCGGCACGCCCGAGGCGTTGCAGGCCCTGTCGTGGTGCACTTGGTCGTATGTGACCTATGGCGCGCTGGTGGGACGCCTGCATGTGGCGACCCAGGGCGAAGAGGTTTGGCGCAACGCCGCCCAAGCAGAAGCCCTTCTGCGTCAACTGAGCGAGTTGCTGACAGTGCTGGACGCGCGGCTGGCCCGACAACCCTGGATGCTGGGTGCGGACTATTCGCTGGTGGATTTAGTAGTGGGCTCGGTGCTGGGCTACAGCATGTACCTGGGCGCCCCCGTCAACTCGCACCCGCATGTGCAGGCCTGGCTGGCCCGGGTACAAGCACGGCCCGCCATGCAGATCGAAGCGTGAGGCAGCGGGAGCAAGCCCTCTTGGCACCGCTTAGAGCAGCACGATGTCGTACTGCTCCTGCCCCATCGCGCTCTCGGCCTGCAGCGAGATGGGCTTCTTGATGAAGTCGGAGAGCCCGGCCAGGTGCTGGCTTTCCTCGTCCAGGAACAGCTCCACCACCCGGGCCGAGGCCACCACCCGGAACTCGCGCGGGTTGAACTGGCGGGCTTCGCGCAGGATCTCGCGCAGGATGTCGTAGCACACGCTGCGCGCGGTTTTGACGCTGCCCTTGCCCTGACACACCTCGCAGGGCTCACACAGCATGTGGGCCAGCGATTCCCGGGTGCGCTTGCGTGTCATCTCCACCAGGCCGAGTTGCGAAAAGCCGCTGGAGGACATGGTCTTGACCCGGTCGCGCGCGAGCTGTTTCTTGAACTCTGACAACACGGCCTGCTGGTGGTCCTCGCGCACCATATCGATGAAGTCCACGATGATGATGCCGCCCAGGTTGCGCAGGCGCAGCTGGCGGGCAATGGCCTGTGCGGCCTCCAGGTTGGTCTTGAAGATGGTGTCGTCGAAGTTGCGCGCCCCCACGTAGCCACCGGTGTTCACGTCGATGGTGGTGAGCGCCTCTGTCTGGTCCACGATGAGGTAGCCACCCGACTTGAGATCGACGCGGCGGCCCAGCGCCTTGGCCACTTCCTCATCGATGGAGTACAGGTCAAAAATGGGCCGCTCGCCCTTGTAGTGCTGCAGCTTGCCAGCGGCTGCGGGCATGAACTCCTGTCCAAACGCACGCAGGCGCTGGAACTGCTCCATCGAATCGAGCCGGATGGTCTGGGTGTGGTCGCCCACCAGGTCGCGCAGCACGCGCTGCAGCAGGTCCAGGTCCTGGTGCAAGAGCGACATGGCGGGCAGCTTGAGCGATGCTTCCTTGATGCGCGCCCAGGTCTTGCGCAGGTAGGCGATGTCTTCGGCCAGTTCTTCGTCGGTGGAGTCTTCGCCATTGGTGCGCAGGATGAAGCCACCCCCACCACCCGTGGATTTATCGCCCACCAGCGCCTGCAGCCGCGCGCGCAGCGCATCGCGCTCGGCAGGCGGAATCTTCTGCGACACGCCCACATGGTCGTCCTGCGGCAGAAACACCAGCAGGCGCCCGGCCACGCTGATCTGCGTGGACAGTCGTGCGCCTTTGGTGCCAATCGGGTCCTTGATGACCTGCACCATCAGCGCCTGCCCCTCGAACACCTGCTTTTCAATCGGCACCTGCGGCTCGTTCTTGCGGGCGAATGCGGGCGGCTCGCCATCGGACTGGCGCTGCCACACATCAGCCACGTGCAAGAAGGCCGCACGCTCCAGGCCGATGTCGATAAAGGCGGACTGCATGCCCGGCAGCACGCGCGAGACCTTGCCCAGATAGACATTGCCCACCAGGCCACGTTCCAGCGTGCGCTCGATGTGCAACTCCTGCACGGCGCCGTGCTCCACCACGGCCACGCGGGTTTCCTGGGGCGACCAGTTGATCAGGATGTCTTGTTGCATGGCGTTGTTGTTGTCTGTTGTTGCTGTCGCCTAGATGGCGAAACCTGCCGCGCGCAGCAGCTGTGCCGTCTCGTACATCGGCAGCCCCATGATGCCCGAATAGCTGCCAGCCAGGTGCTCCACATATGCAGCAGCCCGGCCCTGGATACCGTAAGCCCCGGCCTTGCCCAGCGGCTCACCCGTGGCCACGTAGGCCTCAATCTGCGCGGTGGTCATGGCTGCAAAGGTCACTCGGGATATGGACAGCGCGCTCAGGCGCTTGGGGCCCACCTGCAGCGCCACCGCGGTGAGCACGCGGTGCTCGTGGCCCGCCAGCTCGGCCAGCATGCGCGCGGCATGGGGCGCGTCGTCGGGCTTGCCGTAGATGGTGCGGCCCAGGGTTACGGTGGTGTCGGAACAGAGGATGGGCGCATCGGGCAAACCCCTGCGGGCGCGGCGCGCCACGGCGGCATCGAGCTTGAGCGCCGTGACGCGCTCCACATAGGCCTTGGGCGCCTCGCCGGGCAGCACCACTTCGATGGCCTCGGTGTCCTCGGGCTCGTCGCCGTCCACATTGGGCAGCAGCAGTTCGTGCCGCACACCCAGCTGTTCGAGCAACTGGCGCCGGCGTGGGCTTTGGGAGGCGAGGTAAATGAAGTCAGGCATGAACAGATTTTGAATAAAAATCGGCCCCAGCGCCTGTCCATCAAGCGCTAGCAGCTATCAAAACGATAGGAAATCGAACCAGCAGCACGGGCACCCGCTTTATTCCCGGTGGTAGGGGTGCCCGGCGTTCACCGACCAGGCCCGGTACAGCTGCTCGATGAGCAGCACGCGCACCATGGCATGGGGCAAGGTCAGGTCAGACAGGCGAATGCGTTCGTGCGCGCCCTGGCGAAACGCCGGGTCCAGCCCGTCGGGGCCGCCAATGACAAGCGCCACATCGTCGCCCCCCAGCTGCCAGCCCTTGAGACGCTCGGCCAGGGCCTTGGTGGTGAGGTTGGTGCCGCGCTCGTCCAGCGCCACCACGCGCGTGCCGCGCGGGATGGCGGCTTCGATGCGCTCACGCTCGGCCGCGTACAGCGTCTCCAGCGTCTTGGAGCCGCGTGGCTCGGTCTTGACGGCCTTGAGTTCGACTTTCAGTTCGGGCGGAAAACGTTTGGCGTAATCGTCGTAAGCCGTTTGTGCCCAGTCGGGCACCCGCTGCCCGACCGCCACGATAAGCAGCTTCATGGATCAACCTGGATGCGTGGGGGATGGTTGCCGCAGCGCACCCAGGTGGGCGTCCTGCGGCCGGAGGTCAACCCTTGCGGGCCGGGGCCTTCTTGGCGGCGGGCTTGCTGGCAGCCGCCTTGGGTGCCGCTGCAGAAGCAGGCTTGGCTGTGGCGCGTGCGGGAGCCTTGGCGGCAGGTGAGGACTTCTTGGCCACAGGCTTCTTGGCGCCGCCGGGCTTGACCACCACCGTCTTGACAGGTGTCTTGGTGGCTGCGGGCTTCTTGGCAGCCACCGTGCCGGTGGTCTTGGCTACCGTCTTGGCGGGTGCCGCCTTGGCCGCTTTTTTTGCAGCGGACTTGGGTGCTGCCTTGACTGGCGTTTTGGCGGCTGTCTTCGCAGCGGTCTTGGCGACGGCCTTGACCGTGGCCTTGCCCGAGCGGGCGGCTACCGTGGGGGCCGCTGCCTTCTTGGCAGTTGCCTTCGCGCCCGACTTGGCGGCCTTCTGGGCCGACTTCTTCTCGGCCAGCTCGGTAGCGGCGCTGGACTGGGGCTTGGCCGCACCCAGCTTCAGGCGCACCGGGGTATCGCCCCACAGCTCTTCCAGGCGGTAGTACTGGCGGATGGCGGGCTGCATGATGTGCGCCACGGCAGCGCCGCAGTCCACGATGATCCACTCACCGTTGTCTTCGCCTTCGATGCGGGGCTTGGAAAAACCGGCTTCCTTGACCGCGTCGCGCACGCTGGCGGCCAGGGCCTTGGTCTGGCGGTTGGAGGTACCCGATGCCACGATCACCCGTTCAAACAGCGGCGAGAGATGCTCGGTGTTGAAAACCTGGATGTCTTGCGCCTTGACGTCTTCCAGGCCATCGACGATGGCGCGCTGGAGTTTGGTGACGTCTTTTTTGGCGGCGGTTTCCGATTTGGTGGAGGTGGTCATCAGGCGGTGAATAGAGAGGGAATGGAATCAATATAGCGCGCAACACGGCGTGCAACCAATAGGGCTGCGCCTTGAGTGTTGCGTGTTGTTGCGCCGGTGTTGCACCCTGGCGCAGCGTCGGTTTGGGGTGTTTTTGGCCTCCTGCGCCTGTGTAAAAAGCGCGGACAGCTATTGAAATTATAGCTTTTGCGCTTTTTACCCCGTCAGCACGCTGCCGCAGCAGCGCTGGCCAGCCAGTCCCGGCGCACCAGAAAACGCTGCGCCAGTTCGGCTTCGGACGAATCCGCAGCCTCGGTGCGCTGGTACGACCAGGACACCAGCGGCGGCATGGACAACAGAATGGACTCGGTGCGCCCACCCGACTGCAGGCCAAAGTGTGTGCCCCGGTCCCAGACCAGGTTGAACTCGACATACCGGCCCCGGCGGTAGAGCTGGAAGTCGCGCTCGCGCTCGCCAAAGGGCGTGTTCTGGCGCTTTTCCACGATGGGCAGGTAGGCGCCAAGAAAGGCATCGCCCACCGACTGCGTCATCGCCAGACTTTGCTCAAAGCCCAGCTCCGAGAAGTCGTCATAGAACACGCCGCCTACGCCGCGCTGCTCGTTGCGGTGCTTGAGGAAGAAATACTCGTCGCACCACTGCTTGAAGCGCGGGTACTTGTCGTCGCCAAAGGCGCTGAGCGCATCGCGGCAGGTGCGGTGAAAGTGCACCGCATCCTCTTCGAAGCCGTAGTACGGCGTGAGGTCCATGCCACCGCCAAACCAGCAGGTGGGCGCCTGACCGGGGTGCCCGGCGGCGATCATGCGCACATTCATGTGCACCGTGGGCACATACGGGTTGCGCGGGTGGAACACCAGCGACACACCCATGGCCTCGAACGGTGCACCCGCCAGCTCGGGCCGGTGCTGCGTCGCCGAGGGCGGCAGCTGCGGGCCCCGCACATGGCTGAAGCCACAGCCCGCGCGCTCGAACACGCGGCCACCTTCCAGGATCTTGGTGATGCCGTCGCCCTGCAGCGGCTCGCCGGGCGGCTTGCTCCAGGCGTCGGCCAGAAAGCGTGCTCCGCCCTCGCCTTCCACAGCCTCCAGCGCATCGGTGATGCGAGCCTGCAGGCCCACCAGGTAGCCGCGCACACGCGCCACCGTGTCGGCGGGGTTCAAGGTCTGAGCCTCTGCCATCAGCTCTTCAGGGCGCGGAAGCCAATGTCGCGGCGGTACTGCGCACCGTCAAACTGGATGCCACGCGCCACGTCATACGCACGTTGCTGCGCCTGCTTGACGCTGTCGGCCAGCACCGTCACACACAACACACGGCCGCCCGTCACGCTGACCACGCCATCCTTGAGCTGCGTGCCCGCGTGGAACACCACGGCGTCATCCGCATCGGCGGGCAGGCCGGTGATGGGATCGCCCTTGCGCGGGTTCTCCGGGTAGCCATGGGCGGCCATGACCACGCCCAGCGCGGTGCGGCGGTCCCATTGCAGTTCCATCTGGTCGAGCTTGCCGTCAGCGGCAGCGGCCATCACGTCGCTGAAATCGCTTTTCAGGCGCATCAGGATGGGCTGCGTCTCGGGGTCGCCCATGCGGCAGTTGAATTCGAGCGTCTTGGGCTGGCCCTTGGCGTCGATCATCAGACCCGCATACAGGAAGCCGGTGTAGGGAATGCCGTCCTTTTCCATGCCCCGGATGGTGGGCAGGATGATTTCACGCATGGCGCGGGCGTGCACGTCGGCAGTGACCACGGGGGCAGGCGAATAAGCGCCCATGCCGCCGGTGTTGGGGCCTTCGTCGCCGTCCTTCAGGCGCTTGTGGTCCTGGCTGGTGGCCAGCGCCAGCACGTTCTTGCCATCGCACAGCACGATGAAACTGGCTTCCTCGCCTTCGAGGAATTCCTCGATCACCACGCGCGCACCGCCTTCGTTGTGCGTCACACCGTATTTGTTGTCCACCAGCATGAAGTCCACGGCGTCGTGGGCCTCTTGCAGCGTCATGGCCACCACCACGCCCTTGCCGGCCGCCAGGCCATCGGCCTTGATCACGATGGGCGCGCCCAGCCGGTCCACAAAGGCGTGGGCGGCGACCGGGTCGGTAAAGGTGTCGTAGTCGGCCGTGGGGATGCCATGGCGGCGCATGAAGGCCTTAGAGAAGGCCTTGGAGCTTTCGAGCTGTGCCGCCGCCTTGGTGGGGCCGAAGATGCGCAGGCCGTTGGCACGGAACTCATCGACCACACCAGCCGCCAGTGGCGCCTCGGGGCCCACCACGGTCAGCGCGACCTTCTCGGCCTGGGCCCAGGTGCGCAGCTCGCGCACATCGGAGATCGCCACGTTTTCGAGCTTGGGGTTCAAGGCCGTGCCACCGTTGCCGGGTGCCACATACACCTTGGTCACCTTGGGGGACTCGCTCAGTTTCCACGCCATCGCGTGTTCACGGCCGCCGCCACCAATCACAAGTACTTTCATAGGAACCTTTGGTGAACCTAGCCCGCAGCGCTGCACTGCTGGGAGGGGTTCGGGGGAATATCAGTCGGAAAACAAGTCAGGGCAAGAAAAAAGCGGTGACCTGCAGGGGCAGAGTCACAATGCCGCGTTGTGGTAAACCTCCTGGGTGTCGTCCAGGTCTTCCAGCACATCCAGCAGTTTTTGCATCTTGGCGGCATCTTCGCCGGTCAGCTCGATCGTGTTCTCGGGCCGCATGGTCACGCCCGCCACTTCGGCCGTCAGGCCTGCGGCCTCCAGCGCGTTCTTCACAGCTTCAAAATCGGCCGGGGCCGTGAGCACCTCCACCGCGCCGTCTTCGTCGGTCACCACGTCTTCGGCGCCTGCCTCCAGGGCCACTTCCATCACCTTGTCTTCGCTGGTGCCGGGGGCAAAGATCAGCTGGCCACAGTGCTTGAACTGGAACACTACTGAGCCTTCCGTACCCATGTTGCCACCGTGTTTGCTGAACGCATGGCGCACTTCGGCCACGGTGCGCACGCGGTTGTCGGTCATGGTGTCGATCATGATGGCGGCGCCACCAATGCCGTAGCCTTCGTAGCGGATTTCTTCGTAGGTCAGGCCTTCGGCGTTGCCCGTGGCCTTGTCGATGTTGTATTTGATGCGGTCGGCGGGCATGTTGGCCGCCTTGGCCTTGTCCACCGCCATGCGCAGGCGGGGGTTGGCTGACAGGTCGCCGCCACCGGCGCGGGCGGCCACAGTGATTTCACGAATGATGCGGGTCCAGATCTTGCCGCGTTTTTCATCCTGGCGCCCTTTGCGGTGCTGGATATTCGCCCATTTACTGTGTCCTGCCACGAGAAGTCCTTTTGTATTGATTTAATCTAGTCGGTGGATTTTACTTTTTGCCGAACCCGTACCCCCGAGGAAACCCGAAATGGCCGAACCCCTCCTGATTGCCAAGCACGACACCACCGAATGCCACCTGCTTCCCGGCCTGGCCAACCGCCACGGGCTCATCACCGGAGCCACCGGCACGGGCAAGACCGTCACCCTGCAGACCCTGGCGGAAAACTTCTCCCGCATCGGTGTGCCGGTGTTCATGGCCGATGTGAAGGGCGACCTTACGGGCGCGAGCCAGCCCGGCAAGATTGGCGACAAGCTGGCCGCCGTGCTCAAGGAGCGGGGCCTGGCCCTGCCCGAGCCCCTGGCCTGCCCCACTACGCTGTGGGACGTGTTTGGCGAACAGGGCCACCCGGTGCGCGCCACGGTGTCGGACATGGGCCCGCTGCTGCTGGGCCGCATGCTCAACCTGAACGAGACCCAGCTGGGCGTACTCAACCTGGTGTTCAAGATCGCCGACGACAACGGCATGCTGCTGCTGGACCTCAAAGACCTGCGCGCCATGCTGCAGTACGTGGGCGACAACGCCAAGGAATTCACCACCGAATACGGCAACGTGAGTGCCGCCAGCGTGGGCGCCATCCAGCGCGGGCTGCTGCAGATCGAGCAACAGGGCGGCAGCGAGTTCTTTGGCGAGCCCATGCTCAACATCCAGGACTTCATGCAGACGGTGGACGGCCATGGCGTGGTGAACATCCTGGCGGCCGACAAGCTCATGAATTCGCCGCGCCTGTATGCCACCTTCCTCTTGTGGATGCTGTCGGAGCTGTTCGAGCAACTGCCCGAAATCGGCGACCCCGAGCAGCCCAAACTGGTGTTCTTCTTCGACGAGGCCCACCTGCTGTTCAACGAGGCGCCCAAGGTACTCATCGAGCGCATCGAGCTGGTGGTGCGACTGGTGCGCTCCAAGGGCGTGGGCGTGTACTTCGTCACGCAGAACCCGCTCGACATCCCCGACAGCGTGCTGGCCCAGTTGGGCAACCGCGTGCAGCACGCGCTGCGCGCCTTCACCCCGCGTGACCAGAAAGCCGTGAAGGCCACGGCCACCACCATGCGGCAAAAGCCGGGCCTGGACATCGAAACCGCCATCACCGAACTGGCCGTGGGCGAGGCGCTGGTGAGCTTTCTGGATGCCAAGGGCCGCCCGAGCGTGACCGAACGCGTGTTTGTGCTGCCACCCGGCAGCCAGCTGGGCCCCATCACCCCACAGCAGCGGCAGGCGCTGATGGCCAGCTCCCTGGTGGCCGGTGTGTACGAAACCACCGTGGACCGCGAATCCGCCTACGAAAAACTCAAGGGCCGCGCCGAAAACGCCCCGCCCGCACCCGCAGGCACGCCTGCCAGCCGCACAGCGGGTGGTGCCAGCCCCGTAGGCACAGCGCCGGGCGGGGCCCAGCCGCAGGAAAGCAGCTTCCTCAACGACCTGCTGTTTGGCACCACCGGCCCGCGCGGCGGGCGCAAGGACGGCCTGGTGCAGACCATGGCCAAGTCGGCCGTGCGCACCGTGGGCACCAACGTGGGCAAGGAGATCCTGCGCGGCGTGCTGGGCGGCATCTTCGGCGGCGGCAGCAAGCGCCGCTGAAGGGAAAAGGGGTAGCGCGACGGCGGAGCCCAACAAACAGCCACCGCCCCGCTGCCACCCACTGCCCTCCGAAGGTGTGGTGGCCTTGTGACAGGCTGGCGACAATGCCACGCGCTTGTCACGATTTGGTCACATTGCGGCCGTGCAATGGCCGAAACACACAACAACAAGGAGGGACACGATGCAACGCGTAGAACACGCCCTGGTGCGCTGGGGCAACAAGGTGGTCCAGGCGGCCATCATCCTGTGGGTGCTGGCTTTTGTCGGGGTGTTTGCGGGGGTGTGGAAGCTCCAGTGGATCTGGCTGCTTTATGTGTTTGTCACGGTGCTGCTCACCGTGGTTCTGATCCGCTGGACCACCGTCGTGCGCGAGCGCTACATCCGTGAAGCCCCTCTGCCCCGCTTTCTGCAGCGCAAACTGCGCGAGACCTACCCCCACCTGAGCCCCCGCGACTGTGCGCTGGTGGAGCGCGGCCTGCGCCAGTTCTTCATGGCCTGCCTGCGCAGCAACAAGGACTTTGTGGCCATGCCATCGAGGGCCGTGGATGCGCTGTGGCACGAGTTCATCCTGCACACGCAGGCCTACAAACTGTGGTGCCACAACGCCCTGGGCTTCTTTTTGCACCACACCCCGGCCGAAGCGCTGGGCAAAAAAGCCCGCCACAACGATGGCCTGCGCCGCTGCTGGTACTGGGTGTGCAAGGAAGAATCCATCGACCCCAAGGCCCCCAGCCGCCTGCCCCTGCTGTTTGCGCTCGATACCAAGTTCGCCATTGCCGGGGGCTTCACCTACGTGCCCGACTGCTCCGACATCGCCCGCAAGAGCGACGCGGGTGGTAGCGGCGGCGACAGCTACTGCGGCACCAGCTTCTCGGACGGCAGCTACAGCGGCAGCGCAGGCGACTTTGGCGGCGCCGAAAGCTCGGACGGTGGTGGCGGGGATGGCGGTGGAGATGGCGGTGGTGGCTGCGGCGGCGGGGGCGGTGACTGATCGGGTCGCCGATGAATGCTCCGTTTTTTGATAGCAATCAACCCAATACAGACAGGCGGAGAGGGCCAAAATCATGCAAAGTCGCCCAGGCGACGACCCGCCTGCGGCCAGCGGGTCTACAGTGACGGCCCATGAACACCACCCTCACCTGCTTCTCCCTCAGCATCACCCACCATGTGGCCCACCTGGTGCTGAACCGCCCCGAGGCCATGAACACCATGCACCCCACCTTCTGGCGCGAGCTGGACGAGGTGCTGGCCCAGCTGAACAAGAGCGGCGAGGCGCGCGCCCTGGTCATCAGCAGCACCGGCAAACACTTCAGCGCAGGCATGGCGCTCGAAACCTTTGGCGGCGCCATCACCATGGACGACCAAAGCCCCGAGGGCCGCGCCGCCATCTTTGACCTGCTCACCGACATGCAGGCCACCTTCACCCGCATCGAGAGCCTGCGCATCCCCGTCATCATGGCCATCCAGGGCGGCTGCATTGGCGGCGCGGTGGACATGGTCACCACCGCCTGTGTGCGCTACGCCACGGCCGACGCGTTCTTCTGCATTCAGGAGATCAACATCGGCATGGTGGCCGACGTGGGCACGCTGCAGCGCCTGCCCAAGCTCATCCCGCTGGGCGTGGTGAAAGAGCTGGCCTACACCGGCCGCCGCCTGAGCGCGCAAAGGGCTCAGGGCTACGGCCTGGTCAACGAAGTCTTCGACACCCACGAAGCCATGGTGGCCGCCGCGCTGCAGTGCGCGCAAGAGATTGCCAGCAAGCCCCCCGTCGCCATCTGGGGCACCAAGCAGGCCGTGAACTACGCGCGCGACCACAGCGTGGAAGACAGCCTGCGCCAGATGGGCTGGCTGCAGGGCGCCATCTGGAGCAACCGGCATGTGATGGAGTCGGTCACGGCGATGAAGCAAAAGCGCGCGGGCGACTTCCCTGCGCTCGCGCCGCTGATCCGGTTCAGCGAACAGGGCTGAGGACAGGGCTGGCGAACGGAGCTGGCGAATGGGGCTGAAGACACGGCCCCAGATTGCAGGATCGCCCGATCGCCTGTGGCGTGGGCTCGGAGGGCCGAGGGCCGAGACAAAGCAAAACACGGAAACGCCTCGAACACTACCAAATTCATAGCTGCCAGCGCTTACCCATCGCGCGCTGGCAGCTATTTTTGCGCCAACTCTGGACCCAAGGGGCTATCATGTGGAAACCCGGGGCGGCCCACGCCCCGCAGCAAGGACGCCACCATGACTGTGCCCAGCATGCCCCACCCCGTGAGCCTGCCCACCCATGACGACGTGGCCGCCGCTGCCCGGCGGCTGGCGGGCGTGGCGCACCACACGCCGGTAATGCGCTGCAACACCATCGACGAGCGGCTGGGCGCCAAGCTGTTCTTCAAGTGCGAGAACCTGCAGCGCACGGGCGCCTTCAAATTCCGGGGCGCCTACAACGCACTGGCCCAGTTCAGCGACGCGCAGCGCGAGCATGGCGTACTCACCTTCTCGGCCGGCAACCATGCGCAGGCCATTGCCCTGTCGGCCCGGCTGCTGGACATGCCTGCACTGGTCGTGATGCCCGAAGACGCCGCCACCTCCAAGATGGCCGCCACGCGCGAATATGGTGCCCAGGTCGTCACCTACAACCGCTACAGCGAAGACCGCGAAGCCATCAGCCGCCAGCTGGCGCACGAGCGTGGCATGACGCTGATTCCCCCGTTCGACCACCCCCACGTGATTGCGGGCCAGGGCACGGCCGCCCTGGAGCTGCTGCAGGAGGTGCCCGAGCTTGATTACCTGTTTGTCTGCCTGGGCGGCGGTGGCCTGCTATCGGGCAGCCTGCTGGCCGCGCAGGCACTGGCGCCCCGGTGCAAGGTGATCGGCGTCGAGCCCGAGACGGCCAACGACGCCCAGCAGTCGCTGCGCGCGGGCCACATCGTGCGCATCCCCAATCCGCACACCATTGCCGATGGTGCGCAGGCACCGAGCCTGGGCGAACTCACCTACCCCATCATCCGCGACCATGTCGAAGACATCGTCACCGTGAGCGACCAGCAGCTCATCGAAGCCCTGCGCTTTTTTGCCCAGCGCATGAAAGTGGTCGTCGAACCCACGGGCGCCCTGGCCTTTGCAGGCGTGCAGGCTTTCTCGGGCGAGGACAACGGCGCCAAGCTGCTGCAGGGCGAGCGCGTGGGTGTGATCGTGAGCGGAGGCAACGTCGATTTGCCGCGCCTCGCCCGGTTTCTGGCAGACTAGCCCCCACTTTTTACAGTCTGGCCGAGGTGGACTGCGCACCGGCGCAGCACCCTCGGCCCCTCTTTCAGGTTCTCCATGAGCAACGTCACCGTCATCACCCACCCCCTCGTCCAGCACAAGCTCACGCTGATGCGCAAGAAGGACGCGAGCACCAACAGCTTCCGCCGCCTGCTGGGCGAACTCTCCACCCTGATGGCCTACGAAGTCACGCGCGACATGCCGCTGCAGGACATCGAGATTGAAACCCCGCTGGAGACCATGACTGGAAAGGTCATCGACGGCAAGAAGCTGGTGCTGGTCTCCATCCTGCGCGCGGGCAACGGCTTCCTCGACGGCATGCTGAACGTGGTGCCCGGTGCCCGCGTGGGCCACATCGGCCTGTACCGCGACCCCGCCACGCTGCAGCCTGTGGAGTACTACTTCAAGATGCCGTCCGAAATGGAAGAGCGCGACATCATCGTGGTCGACCCGATGCTGGCCACCGGCAACTCGGCCGCCGCCTGTGTGGACCGCCTGAAGAAGCTCAACCCCCGCTCCATCAAGTTCGTGTGCCTGCTGGCCGCCCCCGAAGGTGTGGCCACGCTGCAAAAGGCCCACCCCGACGTGCCGATCTTCACCGCAGCCATCGACCGCGAGCTGAACGACCACGGCTACATCCTGCCGGGCCTGGGTGATGCGGGCGACCGGATTTTTGGCACCAAGTAAGTGCTGCCCCCGCCCTGCCACCAGCAGCCGCCTTCGGGCGGCTTTTTTGTGCCTGCCCCATCCCACAACCCCGTGGCGACGCACCACCCGCCCAGCGCAAAATTTTTACCACCTGGTTCAATCCTCTGGCAGACTGCAGCAGGCCCCGCCCCCGCTTTTGGCGCGTAAATTGCTTGTGCGTATGCACCGGCTTGCCGGGCCCCCAACCCCCTTTTGCCTGACTGAACCGACTGAAGGAACCACCCCATGAGCTCTCGCCGCGTTTTCACTGGCCATCTGCTGTCCACCTCGCTGGCCCTGTCCGCCCTTGTCGGCCTGGCACCCAGCGCCGCTTTCGCGCAAGCCAAGCTCAAGGTCGCGGCGATCTACACGGTGCCCTTCGAGCAGCAATGGGTCAGCCGCATCCACAAGGCGCTCAAGGCCGCCGAAGCACGGGGCGAGATCGAATACAAGGCCAGCGAAAACGTGAGCAACGCCGACTACGAGCGCGTGATGCGCGAGTACGCCACGGGCGGCAACCAGCTCATCGTGGGCGAGGCCTTTGCGGTGGAAGCCGCCGCGCGCAAGGTGGCCAAGGACTTCCCCAAGACTTCCTTCCTGCTGGGCTCGTCGGGCAAGCCGCAGGCGCCCAACTTCAGCGTGTTTGACAACTACATCCAGGAGCCCGCCTACCTCAGCGGCATGATCGCGGGCGGCATGACCAAGTCCAACAAGATCGGCATGGTGGGTGGCTTCCCCATCCCCGAGGTCAACCGCCTGATGCACGCCTTCATGGCGGGTGCCAAAGAGACCAACCCCAAGGTCGAGTTCACCATCACCTTCATCAACAGCTGGTTTGACCCACCCAAGGCCAAGGAAGCCACCTTCGCCATGATCGACAAGGGCGCCGACGTGCTCTACGCCGAGCGTTTCGGCGTGAGCGATGCGGCCAAGGAAAAGGGCAAGCTCGCCATCGGCAACGTGATCAACACCCAGGACAAGTACCCCGACACGGTGGTGGCATCGGCCATCTGGCACATGGAGCCCAGCATCGACCGCGCGCTCAAGCTGGTCAAGGAAGGCAAGTTCACCCCCGAGGACTACGGCCCGTACTCGATGATGAAACACAAGGGCTCCGAACTCGCCCCCCTGGGCACGTTCGAGAAGAAGATCCCCGCCGACATCGTCGCCAAGGTCAAGGGCAAAGAGGCCGACATCCTGGCGGGCAAGTTCACCGTGAAGGTGGACGAAAGCCAGCCCAAGTCCACGGCCAAGTAAGAGGAGTGGATGACAAAACTCTTCTGGCGTTGTTGCTGTGTCTTGTCGTACTTGCAGTACTGCCTGCGACACAGCGCCTAGCCAGAACCGCTGCGCTGCGCTTTGTCAGCCACTCCAAATCACCCATGCGAGACAAAGCGGGTAAACACCTGGGCCACCACTCATCGCGGTGGCCCTTTTTGTTGTCGTTACCCGTACGTCTCTTACCCTGCCTGGTATGCCCATGACCACCTCCTCGTCCATCCCATTGCGCCACTCCGTCGCCTCTCATTTCACCCGCCTGCTGGGAGCACTGGCACTGACTGGCGCACTCGCCGGTTGTGCATCCGCGCCCTCAGGCAAGACCGTGCGGCTGGACGACACACCCCGCATCGCCGTCATTTCCGCCTTTGCCCCCGAGCTGACCGTGCTGCTGCCCCAGGTGCAGCGGCCCGCCAAACACAGCATCAACGGCGTGGAGTTCACCACCGGCACGCTCGAAGGCAAACCCGTGGTGGTCTTCCTCTCGGGCATCAGCATGACCAACGCGGCCATGAACACCCAGCTGGTGCTGGATCGCTTCAACGTGAGCCACGTGGTCTTCAGCGGCATCGCGGGCGGCGTCAACCCCAGCCTGCACATTGGCGATGTCACGGTGCCCGCGCAGTGGGGCCAGTACATGGAATGGCTGATGGCGCGTGAAGACAAACCCGGCCAGTACAGCGCCCCCGCCTGGATGAAAAGCGAGCTGACGATGCCCGCCTTCGGCATGATGCACCCGCGCCCGGTGGAGGTGCGATCGGCTGCCAACCCCCAACTCAGCAAGAAGTTCTGGTTCGAAGCCGACCCCAAAATGCTGGCCACCGCCCGCAGCCTGCAGAACGTGGGCCTGGAACACTGCCTGGCCGCCACCTGTCTGAAACAGCGCCCGCAACTCGTGGTGGGCGGCAACGGCGTGTCGGGCCAGGCCTTTGTGGACAACAAGGCCTTCCGCGAATACGCCTTCAAGACCTTCGAGGCCAACGTGCTCGACATGGAAACCGCCGCCACCGCCATGGTGGCGCACAGCAATGGCGTGCCCTACATCGCCTTCCGCTCGCTGAGCGATCTGGCGGGAGGTGGCGAGAGTGAGAACGAAATGGGCACCTTCATGGGCCTGGCGGCGGCCAATTCTGCCAAGGTGCTGCGCGCGTTTCTGGCGGCCTGGAAGTGAAGCAGAAACACCCCACTGAGCGGCTACGCCGCTTTCCCCCGCTCTCGCAGTGCTGCGCACTGCGGGCGGTGGGACGATGCCAGCGCACGCAAGCGAAGCGCCGCCTAGGCAGCGGGGCGGCCCTTGCGCGGCGTCCACTGGCCTGGTCCGCGCCAGTTGTGCAGACCCCGGAAAGCATGCAACCCCGTGTGTACTGAAATGTCGCCCGTCCTGCGCCTGTCGGGCATCACCAAACGCTTCGGCAAGCTCGTCGCCAACGACAGCATCAGCCTGACCCTGGCGCGCGGCGAAGTGCTGGCCCTGCTGGGCGAAAACGGCGCGGGCAAGTCCACGCTGATGTCCATCCTGTTCGGGCACTACGTGGCCGACGAAGGCAGCATCGACGTCTTCGGCCAGCCCCTGCCGCCCGGCCAACCGCGCGCGGCGCTGGCGGCGGGCATTGGCATGGTGCACCAGCACTTCACGCTGGCCGACAACCTCACCGTGCTGGACAACGTGCTGCTGGGCAGCGAGCCGCTGTGGTTGCCCTTCTCGCGCCGCAGCGATGCCCGCGCCAAGCTGCTGGCGGTGTCGCAGCAGTTCGGCCTGCCAGTGAGCCCCGATGCGAAGGTCGGCAGTCTCTCGGTGGGCGAGCGCCAGCGGGTCGAAATTTTGAAAGCGCTCTACAGGGGCGCCCGCATCCTGATCCTGGATGAACCCACTGCCGTGCTCACCCCGCAGGAGAGCGAGGCACTGTTCGACACCCTCGCTCAGATGGTGGCGCAGGGCCTGTCCATCATCTTCATCAGTCACAAACTCGGCGAGGTGCTGCGCGTGTCCCACCGCGTGGCCGTGCTGCGCCAGGGCAAGCTGGTGGCCGAGGCGCCTGCGCAGGGCACAACGCAGGGGCAGTTGGCGCAATGGATGGTGGGCCACGCGATCGAAGTGGCCGAGCGCCTCCCAGCACAGCATGTAGGCGAGCCTGTCTGCACCCTGAGCAACGTCAGCACTGCCCCCATGGGGCGCGATCGATTGAACCATGTGTCCCTCACGCTCCGCGCGGGCGAAATCGTGGCGATTGCAGGCGTGAGCGGCAACGGCCAAGTAGCGCTGGCCGATGTGCTGTGTGGCGTGCGTGCGGCCTCCTCCGGCGCTGTCACCCTGCGCGGCGCCCCTCTGCAAGCCCGGCCCGCGTGGCTGGTCAGCCAGGGCGTGGCCCGCATCCCCGAAGACCGCCACGCCGTGGGCGTGGTGGACGATTTGCCGGTGTGGGAGAACGCGGTTTCCGAACGCCTGCGCAGCCACTGGTTTGCGCACCCGTGGTTCCGCGCCTTCTGGGTCAAGCGCGGCCCTGCACGACAGCATGCCGAGCGGGTAGCCAAGACTTTTGACGTACGCGGCGGCGGGCCGGATGCGCCTGCGCGGTCGCTGTCGGGCGGCAACATGCAAAAGCTCATCCTGGGCCGGGCGCTGATGCCGCCACAGAGTGGCGCGGACAACACCGCGCCCGCCCCCCAGCTCATCGTGGCCCACCAGCCCACCTGGGGGCTGGACATTGGCGCGGTGATGTTTGTGCAGCAGCAGCTCATCAATGCGCGAGACGGTGGCGCTGCGGTGCTGCTGATTTCGGACGACCTTGATGAAGTGCTGGCGCTGGGTGATCGCGTGGCGGTGATGCACGACGGGCACTTGAGCGAGACCCGGCCCGCAGAAGACTGGACGCGCCAAGCCATCGGCCTGGCCATGGCGGGCGCTGCCCATTGAGCGACAACAACAAGAACAACCCAGCATGAGACTTGAAAAACGCAACCACACCTCCCCCGCCGCCTACGTGCTGGCACCGGTGGGCGCCGTGGTGTTCACATTGATCGTCAGCGCCCTGCTGGTGCTGTGGGCTGGCGCCCCCGTGGGCCAGACCTATGCGCTGCTGCTGCAAGGCGCGTTCGGCTCAGTGTTCGCACTGACCGAAACCCTCACCCGCGCCACGCCGCTGATCCTGACGGGGCTGGCGACCGCAGTTGCCTTCCGCGCGCGGCTGTTCAACATTGGGGCTGAAGGTCAGCTCTATGCAGGCGCGCTGGCCGCCGTGGCCGTGGGCGGCATGCACGGCGGCACGGGCTTGGAGTGGTCGCCCTACCTGCTCTTCCCGCTCATGATGCTGTCGGCTGCGCTGGCCGGGGCCACGCTGCTGCTGGGCCCGGCGCTGATGAAGGCACGGCTGGGGGTGGACGAGGTCGTCACCACGCTGCTGCTCAACTTCATCATGCTGCTGCTTGTCTCGGCCCTGCTGGATGGGCCAATGAAAGACCCGCTTTCCATGGGCTGGCCGCAGAGTGTGGCGCTGCAGGGCGACCTGGAGCTGTCCAAACTGGTGCCACAGACGCGGCTGCACACGGGGCTGCTGTGGGCCATCTCTCTGGCCGTGATGCTGTGGGCGCTGCTGGCGCGCACGGTGCCGGGGTTTGACATTCGCGCTGCAGGGGCCAATGCGCGGGCAGCGGCGTTTGCGGGCGTGCCCATCACCCGCACGGTGGTGCTGGTGGCCCTGCTCTCGGGCGGTCTGGCGGGGCTGGCGGGGGCTATCGAGGTGGCGGGCCGCACTGGGTATGTGACGCTCGACATGTCGCCCGGCTACGGCTACAGCGGCATCGTGATCGCCATGCTGGCGGGGCTGCACCCGCTGGGCGTGATTGCGGCGGGCACCTTTGTGGCGGGCGTGCTGGTGGGTGCCGACAGCATGAGCCGTGCGGTGGGCGTGCCAACCTACATTGCGGATGTGATCGTGGCGACATCGCTGATCGCAGTGCTGGTGGCGGGGCTGCTTACGCAGTACCGCGTGCGGTGGAAGTGAAGCAGCCATGACAACCCATACACATCACAACTTCAAGCCCAATAGGCCTCTAGCGCTAGTGAATCATGCGTTAGACGCTATCGAAATGAAAGCAAATTTCCACGGAGCAGCTGCATGACCGAACTGCTCGACATCCTCGCCAACCCCGCGTTCTGGATTGCCACCCTGCGGGTCGCCACCCCACTCATCCTGGGCACGCTGGGGGTTTTGCTGTGCGAACGCGCAGGCGTGCTCAACCTGGGCATTGAAGGGATCATGGTCGCAGGCGCCTTCACCGGCTGGCTGACGGTATTCGCGGGCTACGGGCTGTGGACGGGCGTGCTGGTGGCGGCGCTGACCGGAGCGGTCTTCGGGCTGCTGCATGCGTGGCTGACGGTGGGGCTGGCGCTGTCGCAGCACGTGGCGGGCTTGGGGCTAACGCTGCTGGCCACGGCGCTGAGCTACTACGGCTATCGCGTGAGCTTCCCCAAAGTGAACACACCACCCACCATCGAGCCCTTTGCGCCCATGGAATGGCTGGGCATTCCTGTCCTGTCGGCACAGACGCCGCTCACGCTGCTGGCCCTGCTGCTGGTTCCGCTATTGGCCTGGGCGCTGATGCGCACCCCCCTGGGCCTGGCGGTGCGCATGGTGGGCGAGAACCCGCAGGCGGCCGAGGGCCAGGGCATTTCGGTGGCGGCCATGCGCACCGGCGCCATCGTGGCGGGGTCGGCGCTGATGGGCGTGGCGGGGTCGTTCCTCACGCTGTCAGCGTTCAACGCGTTTTTCTTCAACATGATCAACGGGCGCGGCTGGATCTGCGTGGCGCTGGTGGTGTTCGCATCGTGGCGGCCCGGCAAGGCGTTGCTGGGTGCGCTGCTGTTTGCGTTTTTTGATGCACTGCAGTTGCGGCTGCAGCAGGCGGGGGATGCATGGCTGCCGTACCAGGTCTATTTGATGCTGCCGTACCTGCTTTCAATCCTGGCGCTGGTGCTGGTGGCGCGCAAGGCGGCGTATCCGCAGGCGCTGATGAAGCCGTATCGCAAGGGCGAGCGGTAGCCGTTTAAACGAGTATTGACCATGCTAGACCTCCTGATCACCCACGCCACCCTGCCCGACGGCTGCCAGAACATGTCGATTGCCGTGCAGCACGGCCGCATCACCGAAGTGACCGAAGGCCTGCAAGCCCCCGCGCACGAGACGGTGGATGCTGCGGGCATGCTGGTGAGCCCGCCGTTTGTGGACGCACATTTCCACATGGACTCGACCCTGAGCTACGGCCAGCCGCGCGTGAACGAGAGCGGCACGCTGCTCGAAGGCATTGCGCTGTGGGGCGAACTCAAGCCCACGCTGACGCACGAGGCCATCGTGCAGCGCGCCCTGCAGTACTGCGACATGGCCGTGGCGCGCGGCTTGCTGGCCATTCGCAGCCATGTGGACACCAGCCACCCCAGCCTGCTGCCGGTGCAGGCGCTGCTGGATGTGAAGCGGCGCGTGGCGCCCTACCTGGATTTGCAGTTGGTGGCTTTCCCGCAAGACGGCGTGCTCCGCGCCCCCGGCGGGCTCGACAACCTGAAACGCGCTCTGGACATGGGTGTAGATGTGGTGGGCGGCATTCCCCACTTCGAGCGCACCATGGCCCAGGGGGCCGAGAGCGTGCAGATCCTCTGCGAGCTGGCTGCCGAGCGCGGCAAGCGCGTGGACATGCACTGCGACGAATCCGACGACCCGCATTCACGCCACGTCGAAACCCTGGCGTACGAAACCCAGCGCCTGGGCCTGCATGGCCGCGTGACGGGCTCGCACCTCACCTCTATGCACAGCATGGACAACTACTACGTGAGCAAGCTTATCCCGCTCATGGCCGAGGCCGATCTGGGCGTGGTGGCCAACCCGCTCATCAACATCACCTTGCAGGGCCGCCACGACACCTACCCCAAGCGCCGGGGCATGACCCGCGTGCCCGAGCTGATGGCGGCGGGTCTCACCGTCGCTTTCGGCCATGACTGTGTGCTGGACCCCTGGTACAGCGGCGGCAGTGGCGACATGCTAGAGGCGGCACACATGGGCCTGCATGTGGGTCAGATGACCAGCCAGGCGGCAATGCGGCAATGCTTTGATGCAGTGACGGTGAACCCCGCGCGCCTGCTGGGGCTGGAGGGCTATGGCATTGCGCCCGGCTGCCATGCCGACCTGGTGCTGCTGCATGCACGCAACCCGGTGGAAGCGATCCGTCTGCGGGCCGCGCGGCTGGGTGTGTGGCGGCGCGGTCAGCGGGTGGCGAGCAGCCCGGCGCCTGTGGCGCAAGTACACCTGTCAGGGCGGCCTGGCACTGTGAACTTCATGCCAAACTAGCCCTTTCCGCGCGTCTACAAAGCGCTTGTAGCTACACATTAAATAGCAAGACAATTTTCATGCCATGCGCGCAATCGTCTTGCGAAACCGCGCCAGCGCCAGGCTGAACAGCGCCGCCCCAATGCCCAGCAGCCACACCAGCGACGGCCACACCACCGCCCAGCCCGCGCCCCGGTAGAGGATGGCCTGGGCCAGCTCGGTGAAGTGCGTGGTGGGCGCCAGCGCCATGCCGTACTGCACCCACAGCGGCATGCTCTCGCGCGGGGTGACGCCGCCCGACAGCATTTGCAGCGGCATCATGATGAGCACCATGAGCAGCCCGAACTGCGGCATGCTGCGCGCCACCGTGGCCATGAAGATGCCCATGGACGTGGTGGCAAAAAGGTGCAGCGTGGCCCCCAGCAGGAACAGCGACACCGAGCCCTCGATGGGCACACCAATCGCCCAGCGGATCACCGCCGTGAGCGACACCCAGGTAGCGACCAGCACCACCAGCGCCATGGCCCAGACCTTGGCCAGCATGATCTCGCCGGGGGTGACAGGCATGACCAGCAAATGCTCCACCGTTCCATGCTCGCGCTCACGGATCAGTGCGGCGCCGGTGAGGATGATGGAGAGCATGGTCACGATGTTGATCAGCTCCATGAGCGAGCCGAACCACGCGGGGTTCAGCGCCGGGTTGAAGCGCGCGCGCACCGCCAGCTCCACAAGCTGGGTGGGCACGCTGCGGTGGCCCTGCACGAACTCGGCGGCCTCCAGTTGCACGATCTGCGCCACTGCGCCGTTGGCTGCAAACGCCTGGCCGTTGCGTGTGGCGTCCACATTGAGCTGTACCGAGGGGGACCTGCCCGCCAGCACGTCGCGCTGGAAGTGGGCGGGAAGGTGCAGCACCAGCGTGAAACGGCCTGCATCCAGGCCAGGGTCCACCTCGTGCATGCCGATCATGGTCGGACGGGTGAACTGGGGCGGGTAGAAGGCGCTGGCGATGCGTTGCGACAAGGCCGATCCGTCCTCGTCCACGATGGCGATGGGCACGTGGTACAGCGTCTCAGGCTGCGCCTTGCCAGCGGAATACACCGCCAGCGTGGTGGTGTAGACGATGAGGAACAGCATGGCGGGATCACGCCACAGGCTCCACAGCTCCTTGATGCCGAGGCGGAAAATGTTCGACCACCGTCCACGCAGTGCCATGTCAGGTCTCCTGCTTTTGGAGGAGCGCAACTGCAGTGCCGATGATGACCGGCACCGCCACCAGCATGGGCCAGAACTCGGCTTGCAGGTCCTGCAGCGTGAGGGCCTTGTTGAACACACCCCGGCTGATGGTGAACATGTGGCTGGCCGGGTAAACCTCGCCCACCCAGCGCGCAAAGCCTGTCATGGCCGACACGGGGTTGATCAGGCCCGCAAACTGCACCGCCGGGATGAGCGTGCCCACCATGGCAAAGAACATGGCAGCGATCTGGCTGCGCGTGACGGTGGACGCCAGCAGCCCCATGCCCGTAGAGCAAACGCTGAAGATGAGCGCCGCCAGCGCCAGCGTGCCAAAGCTGCCCGTCATGGGCACACCAAACACCGTGACGGCCGCCAGGCACATAAGGCCAAAGTTAAACAGCGCCAGCAGCACATAGGGCAGCTGCTTGCCCAGCATGAACTCGGTGCGCGTGATGGGCGTGACGTACAGGTTGATGATGGAGCCCAGCTCCTTCTCGCGCACTACGGCCAAGGCGGTGAGCATGGCGGGCAGCATGAGCAGCAGCAGCGGGATGACGGCGGGCACCATGGCGGGCAGGCTGCGCACGTCGGGGTTATAGCGGTAGCGGGTTTCCACCTCCACCAGGCTTGGTGGGGCCACGCCCGTACGGCTCTGGATGGCCTGGGCCAGCCAGTCCTGGTGCATGCCCAGCGCGTAGCCCATGGCCGTCTCGGCACGCTGGGGCATGGCGCCGTCCACCCAGGCACCGATCTGCACGGCCTGGCCGCGCTCCAGGTCGCGCGCAAAACCGGGCGGGATTTCGAGTGCTAGGGAGATTTCGCCCGACCGCATGCGCTGGTCCAGCTCGGCATGGCTGATGATGGGCGGTCGCTCCACAAAGTAGCGCGAGCCCGCCAGGTTCAGGATGTAGGCACGGCTGGCTGCCGACTGGTCGCGGTCCAGCACCGCAAAGCGGAGTTTTTCCACATCCATGCTGATGCCATAGCCCATCACAAACATCAGGATCAAAGAGCCCAGCAGCGCCAGGGCGCCGCGCACCGGGTCGCGCCGCAGCTCCAGCGCTTCGCGCCACTGGGTGCTGTGGATGCGCGCCAGGCTCTGGCGCAGGCGCTGCGCCCAGGTCGGGCGGGCCTGGGCACCATCCATCGGGGTCGAGGGGGCCGGTTCGGCATTCGGCGGGCCAGACGCCCCCCCGCCTGCATCCACCAGGTAGCCGATGAAGGCTTCTTCCAGCGTGGTGGAGCTGCGCTGGGCCACGATGTCGGCCGGTGCAGCGCTGGCGAGTACCCGGCCCGCGTGCATGAGCGAGATGCGGTCGCAGCGCTCGGCCTCGTTCATGAAGTGGGTGGAGATGAAGATGGTGACCTGGTCGCGCCGGGCCAGCTCCACCATTAGCCGCCAGAAGTTGTCGCGCGCAATCGGGTCTACGCCCGAGGTGGGCTCGTCCAGGATCAGCAGCTCGGGCTCGTGCACCATGGCCACGGCCAGCGACAGGCGCTGGCGCATGCCCAGCGGCAACTGCATGGGCAGCGTGCTGCGCGCGGCTTGCAGGTCAAAGCGCTCCAGCATGGTCTGCACCCGCTGGGGCACATCTGCCTCGGGCACATGAAACAGACGGGCGTGCAGCACCAGGTTTTGCTCGACCGACAGCTCGCTGTACAGCGAAAACGCTTGCGACATGTAGCCCACGCGGCGGCGCGTGGCCATGTCTTTCGGGTCCACCGGCTGGCCAAACAGCCAGGCCTGCCCTTCGGTGGCGGGCAGCAGGCCAGTGAGCATCTTCATGGTGGTGGACTTGCCACAGCCGTTGCTGCCCAGAAAGCCAAAAATCTCGCCGCGCTGGATGCGAAAGCTCACATGGTCCACCGCCACAAAGTCGCCAAACTGCATGGTCAGGCCCTGGGCCTCGATGGCGATTTCTGCCGCCGCATCGGCCTGCAAAGGGGTGATGACCACCGGCTGGTGCCCACGCCGCTTGGCCTCCGGCAGCAGGGCCACAAAGGCGGCCTCCAGGCTGGCGTGGCCGGTGCGCTGCATCAGCTCGGCGGGCGTGCCTGTGGCCAGAATGCGGCCTTCGTCCATGGCCACCAGCCAGTCAAAGCGCTGGGCTTCTTCCATGTAGGCGGTGGCCACCAGCACGCTCATGCCCGGGCGGCCTGCACGGATGCGCGCGATCAGATCCCAGAACTGGGCGCGGGCCAGCGGGTCCACGCCCGTGGTGGGCTCGTCGAGGATGAGCAGGTCGGGGTCGTGGATGAGCGCGCAGCACAGGGCCAGCTTCTGCTTCATGCCGCCCGAGAGCTTGCCCGCTGGCCGCGCCAGAAACGGGTGCAGCCCGGTACTGCGCGTCAGGTCGTCGATGCGACGGCGACGCTCGGCCGCGTCATGCCCGAACAGGCGGCCAAAGAACTGCAGGTTTTCTTCCACCGACAGCGTGGGGTACAGGTTCTTGCCCAGGCCCTGCGGCATGTAGGCAATGCGCGGGCACACGGCGTCGCGGTGGCGGCCATCGGCCATGTCACCGCCCAGCACCCGCACCTGCCCCCGCTGCACCGCCCGTGCTCCGGCCACCAGTGCCAGCAGGCTGGACTTGCCCACCCCGTCCGGCCCGATCACGCCCACCATGCGCCCTGCGGGCAGCTGCAGGTCGATACCCTCCAGCGCCACAGTGCGGCGGTAGCGCTGGCTGACGCCTGCGAGAGTGACAACGGGGGCGGTCACTGTGCCGCCTGGGGGGCTGCTGTTTGCATGCTTTCTTTGACCGCCAGTTGCTGCGGCCAAGGGGCGTTCGGGTCGAGGCGCAGCCAGGCCACGCCGGGCAGGCCGGTCTTGACCTGTTCGCGGTGGCGCACCAGCAGATCCTTGGGGATGTGCGCCCGCACGCGGAACATGAGCTTTTGCCGCTCACTGGCGGTCTCCACCGTCTTGGGGGTGAACTGCGCCGTACTGGCCACAAACGAGACCCTCGCGGGGATCACAAAGCCGGGGGCGGCGTCGAGCACGATGCGCACCTCGCTACCCAGCGCCACGCGGCCCGCCACGGTCTCGGGCAAGAAGAAGGTCATGTACACATCGGTCAGGTCGGCCAGTTGCAGCACGCGCGCACCCGCACCCACCACCTCGCCCGGCTGCACCACGCGGAACTGCACGCGCCCGGCGCGCGGGGCCTTGAGTTCGCTGTCGGCCAGCTCCACGTCGATGCGCGCCAGCGTGGCCTGCAGCGCACGCACATTGGCCTCGGCGCTGGTCACCTGCGTGCGCGCGGCGCCAATGCCCGCCTGCGCAGCCTTGGCCTGCGAGCGCGCAGCCGTCAATGCCGCCTCCAGGCTGTGCACCTTGGCACGGTCGTCGTCCAGCAGCTGGCTGGAGAAAAAGCCCTCGCGCGCCAGCTTTTCGGAGCGCGGCAGGCGCCGCTGGGCGGTGTCCAGGTCGCTCTCACGCTGGGCCACTACAGCCAGCGCGGCCTGGTGGTCGCTCTCGCGCTGGGCCACCTGCACCCGTGCGCTGTCGATGGCCAACTGCGCCTGCTGCAGCCGCGCCACAGCCTCGGCGCGCTGAGCCTGCAGGCTGTCGATCTGCATGCGGGCCACGGGCTGGCCCGCCGAGACGAACGCGCCCTCGTCCACCAGCACCTCCTGCACCCGCCCCGCGAGCTTGGTGGCCACCGCCACCTCGGTGGCCTCGATGCGGCCATTGCCGCTGACGAAACCGGGCCCGAGGCCGGCATCGCGCCAGGGCGCCCACTGCCACAGCAACACCGCGCCCGCCAGCATCGCAGCCAGGGCAGCAAGGGTTTTGAGTCGGGTGCTGCTCGTGAGATTGCCCATGGTCCTCCCCGGTGTCGATGGCGCAAGCCATGGTAGCCTTGGGCCCGCGCGGGCCCAAGCAGCAATGTGCCGCCTCTTGACCTGCGTCAACCATCCCACTGCCATGCCCCCAACCCCTGCCCGCCGCAGCCCGACACCGCTGCCTGGCTGCTGGGCTGCGCGCTGACCACCTGCGACGGCACGCCCGCCGCAGAGCTGGCCGCCGCAGCCGCCCGCCTGCCCTGTCCGGTGCCCGAGCCCCTGCGCACCAACTATGCCGCCGTGGGCAGCACGCCCGCGCTGATGCAGGGCTTCCAGCGTTTTGCTGCGCCCCATGAATGGGAGTACCTGGACGACAAGCTGGTGTTTCTGGAAGAGAACCAGGGCGTGTGCTGGTGGGCCACCGATGCGCAGCAGCAGGTGTGGCAAACCACCGACCTGGACGCCCCCGACTGGTACGCCGAACCGGGCGACCTGGAAACGTTTCTGCATTCCATCGCCTGCTACCAGATGGCCCAGGGCGGCTACCCCCACTGCGGCCTGCGCGCGGCCACCGGGGTCATCGCCACGCCGCATGGGCTGCAGGGTTGGCAGCAGACCCTGCCAGCACAGCCAGTGGTGGACCTAGGCGGGCTGTACATCTACACAGTAGGGCCACAGGCGCTGGTGTGGTACCTGGGCTCGGAAGCCGATGACCAATTGGCTGCAGCCGACCCGGGGTGTTTCTCAGCGTGCGTGACGAAGTGCAGTTCGACGCGCTGTGCGAACGCTGGGGTTTTGACGACCTGGGGCAGCCCGCCGGCGCACAGGGTCAGAATTCGAAAACAGCCCTCTCCGCGCATCCACCGACGGTTTCCAGCTATCAAAACAGGAGTTTCTCGCCCTCACCCCCATCACAACCCGTCAAGGCACCACGACCGCATGCACAGCAGCCGCCGCCCGCAGCTCCGCCGCCGGGCCCGGGCGCCCGAACAGGTAGCCCTGCCAGGAGAGGCAGCCCAGGCTGATCAGCATGTCGCGCTGTTCGCAGGTTTCCACGCCTTCGGCAATCACGCCCAGGTCCATGCTGTGTGCCAGCGTCACGATGGTGCGGGCGATGCTGGCATCGTCGGCGTCGGTGAGCAGGTCGCGCACAAAGCCCTGATCGATCTTGAGCTGGTCCAGCGGCAGGCGCTTGAGGTAGCTCAGGCTGGAGTAGCCCGTGCCAAAGTCGTCCAGCGAGAAACCCACGCCGTGGCGGCGCAGCTGCTCCATGCGCTCGATGGTGTCTTCCACGTCATCGAGCAGCAGGGTTTCGGTCAGCTCCAGCTTCAGGCGGTGGGGGTTGGCGCCGGTTTCCTCCAGCACCCCCAGCACCTCGTCCACAAAGTGGCTGTGGCGGAACTGCCGCGCACTCACATTGACGGCCAGCGTCCAGTGCGCGGTGTGGGCGTCCTGGCCCCACGCCACCAGCTGCTGGCAGGCGGTGCGCAAGATCCAGGTGCCCAGCGGCACGATCAGGCCTGAGGCCTCGGCCACGGGGATGAACTCGGCGGGCGACACCAGGCCGCGCTGCGGGTGCTGCCAGCGCACCAGGGCCTCGGCGCCCACCACGCCCTGGTGCGCGTTGATCTGCGCCTGGTAGTGCAGCAAAAACTGGCCATCGCGCAGCCCCTCGCGCAGCCCGGCCTCCAGCAGCGTGCGTGCCGTCACATCGGCCTGCGTGCGCGGGTCAAAAAACCGCAGGGTGTTGCGCCCCGCGCCTTTGGCCTGGTACATCGCCATGTCGCCATGCTTGAGCAGCTCGTCCACCGATCCCCGTGCATCGGCATACAGCGCAATGCCAATGCTGCAGGCGCTGTGGTGCGACAGCCCGCACAGCAGGTAGCTCTGGCTCAGGGCGGCCAGCACCGTGCGCCCCACGGTTTCGGCCTGGGCGGCGGCTTCGGCCGCATGGGGGCTCAGCCCCTCCAGCAGCACGATGAACTCGTCGCCCCCCAGGCGGGCCACGGTGTCGCCCATGCGCACGCAGCCCGACAGGCGGGCGGCCACCTGGCGCAGCAGCTGGTCGCCCAGCTCGTGGCCCTGGGTGTCGTTGAGGTCCTTGAAGTTGTCCAGATCGACAAACAGCAGCGCCCCGCCCGTGCCCGACCGCGCGCTGGCCGCCAGGCTGTGCTGCAGGCGGTCGGTCATCAGGCGGCGGTTGGGCAGGCCAGTGAGCGGGTCGTAGAAGGCCAGCAGGCGGATCTCTTCCTCGGCCGCCTTGCGGCTGGAGATGTCAGTCTGGGTGCCCACATAGTGCGTGACCTCGCCCTCGGACGAGCGCACCGTGGTGATGGTGATCCAGGCGGGGTACTCCGTGCCATCCTTGCGCCGGTTCCACACCTCGCCCTGCCACATGCCGGTGGTGCGCAGCGCAGTTTTCATGGCGGCGTAAAAGGCGGCGTCTTGCCGGCCCGAGTGCAGCAGCCGGGGCGTCTGCCCCACCAGCTCTTCCACCGCATAGCCCGTGAGCCGCGCATAGGCCTGGTTGGCCTTGAGGATGCGCTGGTCCGGCCCGGTGACGATCATGCCCTCAAACGACTCAAACACCGTGGCAGCGATCTGCAGCGATTCCTCGGCCTTGCGGCGCTCGGTAATGTCGGTGGAAATGCCGCACAGCGCGTGGATGCTGCCGTCGGCATGGCGCAGCGGGATCTTGATCGACAGGTAGACCCGCGTCTCGCCCGTGGCCAGCTGGGTGTTCACCTCTTCCGCCTCCAGCGTCTCACCGTCCTCCAGCACGCGCCGGTCGTTGGCGCGCAGCTGCGCGGCCGTGGCGGCATCGAACACGGCCGTGTCGTCATGGCCCACCACCTCGATGGCCGATTTGCCAAACAGCTTGAGCGTGTGGTGGTTGGCGTATTGGTAGTGGTAGTCGCGGCCCTTGATGTAGATGAAGGCACCCACGCTGTCGAGGATGGTGGCCAGCTTCTGCTCGCTGTCCTGCAGGTGGCGGGTGCGCTCTTGCACCTGGCGGCGCAGCACCAGCGCTGCCAGCGCCGCCAGCAGGCCAAAAGCCAGCAGCCCTGCGAGGCTCCACCACACCAGGGGCGGCATGCCCCCCTCCTGCGCCTGCACGCCCCAGCGGCGCAGCACCTCGGCATAGGCCGGGTCGGCGCCGCTGCGCCAGTCCTGCACCGACCGGTCGATAGCCGCCAGCACATCGCCGTTGCGCCCCGGGGTGGTGGCAAAAAACAGCGTGGCGGGCTGAAACACGATGCCCGAGTCCGTCACGCCATAGCGGACCGAATGGAAGTTGCCAAACAGGTGGTTGGCAATCACCGCATCGGCCTCGCCGCGCTGCACCTGTGCAAAGGCTTCAATCAGGCTCGGGGCGTCCACCAGCGACACCTGGATGCCAAAACTGTCCATCATGTTGAGGAAGGTGGCGCGCTGCACCGATCCCTTGAGCACCGCCACCCGCTTGCCTTGCAGGTCAAACAGCGAGTGAATCGCACTGCCGTGCGCCCGGTAGATCTGCGACCAGCTGTGCAGCACCGGCAGGGTGTGGAAGTCGTACAGCCCCTCGCGCTCGGGCGTGCGGGCCACGTCGGGCATCAGGTCAAGCTGGCCTGCGCGCAGAGCGTTCAGGCAGTCCTGCCAGTTGCAGAGCACAAACTTCAGCGTCCACTGCTCACGGTCGGCCACCAGTTGCAGCAGGTCCACAAAAATGCCCGCAGCCTTGCCGTCGTCGTTGACAAACACCTTGGGCTCATTGGAATACACCCCCACCCGCAGCTCGCGCGGCGCCGCAGACGCGCTGATCGCACCGACGCCGGCCCACAGCAGTGAGATCACCACAACCCATCGCAGCACGCCCGCAGCATGGCGACTGAACCGGTAAACGCCTGAACCCACGGCCTGACTCCATCCATCAATGGCGGAAGCCGCATGGTAACGAAAGCCTGCCAACAGCTCCAAAGGCAATCTGACCGAACAGGGGTTGGAGTAGCATGTGTCCACCACGCCTCGCTCAGGAGACAGCAATGCCCCATGAACGCCGCCACTTTGTTCGCGTCAGCTTTGACGCGCCGGCCCTGCTCACCACCTCCCACGACGCGTTCAGCGTGCATGTGCTGGACCTGTCGCTCAAAGGCGCACTGATCACCGTGCCCGCTCAGGCCGAGCTGGAGCCCGGCATGCTCTGCCAGATCACCATCCCCCTGGCCGAAACCGGCAACCACATCGCCATGTCCACCGAAGTGGCCCATGTGCACGGGCTGCACACCGGCCTGCTGTGCCGGGGCATCGACCTCGACAGCGTGACCCATCTGCGCCGCCTGATCGAACTGCAACTGGGCGACCCGGCCCTGCTGGAGCGCGACCTGGGCGAGCTGACCATTGCGTCGGCTGCGTCCTGACACCGCACGGCCTGAGCCGCGCCCCCAAAAGAAAGGGCTGCACCATCGGCAGCCCCCTCTTGTCTTCCATTCTCAGAACAGGGCTGCACGCCCAATCGCTTCAGGCTACGCCGCCTCCTGCTCCTGCAGCATGCGCCACATCACCTTGCCGCTGCCGCTCTTGGGCAACGCACTCACAAACTGCACGATGCGCGGCACTTTGTAGACCGCCATGTTCTCGCGGCACCAGTCGATGATCTGCTGCTCGGTGGTGCCCTGGTGGGATGCGCGCAGCACCACCACCGCCTTCACCGTCTCGCCCCGGTAGCTGTCCTTGGCGGAGATGATGCAGGCCTCCTGGATCGCGGGGTGGCGGAACATCAGCGCCTCCACCTCGGCGGGCCACACCTTGAAGCCGCTCGCATTGATCATGCGCTTGAGCCGGTCGGTGAGGAAGAAATAGCCATCCTCATCCATGCGCCCCAGGTCGCCCGAGCGGAAAAACCGCTTGCCCTCGAACTCGATGAAGGCCGACGCCGTGGCATCGGGCCGCTTCCAGTAGCCCTCGAACACCTCGGGGCCGTGGATGATGATCTCACCCTGCTCGCCCACGGGCACCTCCTGCAAGGTGTCGGGGTCGATCACCCGCGCATCAGTGCTCATGAAGGGGATACCCAGGCACTGCTGCTTGGGGTTGTCGGGCGGGTTGGCGTGCGACGGAGCCGCCGTCTCGGTCAGGCCATAGCCCTCGGCATAGCGCAGGCCATAGTGCTCCAGCAGGCGCTGCGCAACGGCCTGGGGCATGGCCGCACCACCACCGCCGATATAGGCCAGGCTGGAGAGGTCGTAGCTTGCAAAGTTCGGGCTGCCCAGCAGGTCGATGACCATGGTGGGGATGTTGGTCCAGGTGGTTACCCGGTAGCGCGAGATCAGGCGCCCGGCCAGGTCGCGGTCCCACCGGGGCATGATGACCAGCGTGGCGCCGCAATAGATGGACGTGTGCATCACGCTCACCATGCCGGTGATGTGGAACATGGGCACCACGGCCAGCGTCACGTTGTCGGCCGAGCCATTGCCCCACAGACTGCTGGCCACCGCGTTGTGCATGACGCTTTTGTGCAGGTGCATGCAGCCCTTGGGCAAACCCGTGGTGCCGCTGGTATAGGGCAGCAGCGCCAGGTCGTGCGGGCCCACCGCCAGAGCCGGAGGGGTGTCGGTGCAGGCCACCACATCTGTCCACGCATGGGCCTCGCCACCGTCCAGCGCGGGCAGCGGGTGCCGGGTGCCCAGCCACTCCCCCCAGGCCTCAGGCGGCGCATCGGCACCCGTCACATTGACATCGAACGCATCACTGAACTGCGTCACCACCAGGTGCGCCAGGCGCTCCGACGGATGCAGCGCATTGCTCGCCTTGGCCATCTCCGGGGCCAGGTCGCCCGTGGTGATCGCCACCTTGGTGTCGGGGTCGGTGATGTAGTGCTTCAGCTCCTCGGCCCGGTTCATGGGGTTGACCGGCACCACCACTGCGTTGGCACGCAATATGCCAAAGTGCGCCATCACCAGCTGCGGGCAGTTCTGCATGCACAGCACCACCCGGTCGCCGCGCTGCACACCCAGCGCCGCCAGTCGCGCCGCCACCCGCTCAGCCCCGGCGGCCAGCTGCGAATAGGTTACGGTGCTGCCAAAAAAGACCAGCGCGGGCTTGTCCGGGTAGCGCCGGGCGTTGGTGGCCAGGTTGTCCCACAGCGAGGTGGCTGGCAGGGTGATGGAATGCGGCAGGCGGCGGGGCCAGAACTTGTGGTGCGGACGCATAGGGCGGACAGTCTCCTTTTGCCCGCAAGCCTAGATGCCATGCCAGTGCCCGGCAATGGGGGTGGCCCGGTTCGGCGTCGCCAAAGTGACCATGCGGTCGCTTGGTATGGCACGCCCGGTCCCTGTCTACGGGCACGCTATAGTTTGCTCGCTCTACCCTTGCCGGGTTTCGTGAAATTTATATGCCTGGATGCTTAAACAAGCCTCCTGTGCAAAGTCAGGCTGCAAGCCACTGGCAAGAGGAATGAGTGCCCAAAGTATCCCGCACTGTCCAGTTTATTTCGCAAGGTTTGCGAGATACACACGTTAGGCCACAAACCACCCCATGTCTGTCCCCCCACACCTTCTTCCGTTCTGGAACGAGTTCCTGCTTGCCACAGGGACGGCCGATCACGGCCGCTACTACGACGTCTGCGTCTTTGGCGACAACGAGAAACTTGCCGACGAACTGGCCGACCTGGTACTACGCGGGGTCAAGCGAGCAACCGCAGGCTCGCTATGGTCATATGAAGACCAGGGGATACGGCCCCCAAGGCCGGGAGACCTCAGCATAGTCACAGCTTGGTCAGGCCAGCCGCTATGCATCATTGAGACGCAGGCCGTCGATGTCGTGCCCTACAACGAAGTCACCGCAGAGTTTGCTGCCGTTGAAGGTGAAGGCGATGGGTCTCTTGCCTACTGGCTTGAAGGCCATCAACGGTACTTCGAGCGTGAGTGCGCCAAAGCCGGGCGCCAGTTTGATGAGAGGATGTTGCTCGCCTGCGAGACATTCAAAGTCATCTATCAACCTCGGCCAAGTGCAGCCTAACCCGTCGCTGGATGCGAGGCCTGACGGCAAACCACCAGGCCCGCCTCAACTCGAACGTTGAGTGCCCGCTTTGCCCAAGAGCCTCCGAACGTTCCTGGCCAACAGCGGGCGGCCGACTGCATCAAGGGAAACGACGACAACCGCTGCAAAGCCGCCAGACGCGCCCCACCCCCATCGCATCAGCTATTCACCTGCGCCCACAGCTTGTCCAGCCGCTTCACGCTCACCGGCTGCGGCGTGCGCAGCTCCTGCGCGAAGAAGCTCACGCGCAGTTCTTCCAGCAGCCAGCGCAGCTCTTGCATGCGCGCATCCACCGCGCCCTTGCGCTCGGCCACCAGACGCCAGTAGCGCTGCTCTTGCGGGCGCAACTCGGCCAGCTTGGCGGCATCGCGCGCGGGGTCGGCGCGGACTTTTTCCAGGCGCAGGGTGATGGCCTTGAGGTAGCGCGGAAAGTGCGCCAGCTGGCCCCAGGGCGCTTGGGCGATGAACTGCTTGGGCACCAGGCGCTGCAGCTGCTGCAGTGCGTCGGCTGTCGCATCGGGGGCGTTCTTCGTGTCCTTGATCTTGCGGGCGGCCGCCGCGTATTCGATGAGGATGGTGCCCGCCAGGCGGGCGACCTCATTGGCGATCAGCGTGAGGCGGCCCCTGCCCTCTTCCACGCGGCGTTTGAAGGCGTATTCGTCGGTGGGCAGCGGGTCAAGCAGGAAGGCACGGTCCAGCGCCACGTCGATGATCTGGGTGCGCAGCTCTTCCTGCGTGCCCAGGGGCATGTAGGCCACGGCCATCTTCTGCAGGTCGGGGATGTTCTTTTCGAGGTACTTGAGCGCGTCCTTGATCTGCAGCGCAAACAGGCGGCGCAGGCCTGCGCGGTGCTTGGCAGCGGCCACTTCGGGCTCGTCAAACACTTCAATGCTGACGGCATCGCCGCCATCGATCAGGGCCGGAAAGCCGATCAGCGTCTGCCCGGCCTTCTTGATCTCCATGAGTTCGGGCAACTCGCCAAAGGTCCAGCTGGTGTAGCGCTGGCCTGCGGGGGCCGACGGTGTGGCCTGCGCCGCTGGTGCGGGTTGCGCGGGCGCATTTGCTCCTGATTTAATAGCTGATTGCGCTTTACCATCGCGCGCAAAGGGCGTTTTTGACTCAGTTTTTTGCTCCTCAGCCGCTGCACCGCCCAGCTTGAGGCCCGCCAGCGCCTGGAAGGCGCCGCGCGCCTTGGCGCCCCATTCGGCCTTGAGGGCGCCCAGGTTGCGGCCGTGGCCCAGCTGGCGGCCGTGTTCGTCCACCACGCGGAAGTTCATGAACAGGTGGGGGCTGAGCATGTCGAGCTTGAAGTCGGCGCGCTTCACGTCGAGCGAGGTCTCGTCGCGCACCTGCTTGAGCAGTGCGTCGGTGAGGCTGCCGGTGCCAAAGCGCTCGGGCGCGTTGAACAGCTCGGCCAGCCGCGCGGCCGATTCGGGCAGCGGCACAAAGCGGCTGCGCGGGCGCTGGTGCAGGCTTTTGAGCAGCGCCTGGATCTTGTCCTTGAGCATGCCGGGCACCAGCCATTCGCAGCGCTCCTCGCTCACCTGGTTGAGCACAAACAGCGGCACCGTCACGGTGATGCCGTCGCGGGGGTCGCCGGGCTCGTGCAGGTAGGTGGCGGTGCAGTCCACGCCGCCCAGGCGCACGGTCTTGGGGAAGGCGCTGGTGGTGATGCCCGCCGCCTCGTGGCGCATGAGTTCGTCGCGCGTGAGCTTGAGCAGCTCGGGGTTGGCGCGGCTCGCGTCCTTGTACCAGCGCTCGAAGGTGGTGCCACTGCACACGTCCTGCGGCACCTGCTGGTCGTAGAAGGCGTAGATGAGTTCGTCATCCACCAGCACATCCTGGCGGCGCGACTTGTGCTCCAGCTCTTCGACCTTGGCGATGAGCTTCTGGTTGGCGGCCAGGAACGGCAGGCGGGTGTCCCACTCGCCGCCCACCAGCGCTTCGCGCAGGAAGACTTCGCGGGCGCCCTGCGGGTCCACCTTGCCAAAGTCCACGCGCCGGTTGTTGTAGACCACGATACCGTAGAGCGTGGCGCGCTCGAGTGCCGTGACCTGCGCGGCTTTTTTCTCCCAGTGCGGGTCCAGCATCTGCTTCTTGAGCAGGTGGCCGCCCACCTGCTCCAGCCACTGGGGCTCGATGGCGGCGATGCCCCGGCCGAACAGGCGCGTGGTCTCGACCAGCTCGGCCGCCACGATCCAGCGGCCCGGCTTCTTACTCAAGTGCGCGCCGGGGTGCTTGTAGAACTTGATGCCACGCGCGCCCAGGTACCAGTCTTCCTCGTCGCTCTTGACGCCGATGTTGCCCAGCAGGCCCGAGAGCATGGAGAGGTGGATCTGCTCGTAACTCGCAGGCTGGGTGTTGATCTGCCACTTGTGCTCGGTCACCACCGTGAGCAGCTGGGTGTGGATGTCGCGCCACTCGCGCAGGCGGCGGATGCTGATGAAGTTCTGGCGCAGCAGCTGCTCGTACTGGCGGTTGCTGAGCTTGTGGGTGGGCGCCGAAACGGTCGCAACGGTCGCAATGGCCGATGCGGGTGCCGCAGCCGCCACGGCACGTTGCGCCACGGGCAAATGCGCCTGTGATGGCGCCTTCTGCTGGGCCATGGTTTTTTGTGCGCGCGCCGACGGCAGGCTGGGTGCCCCGCCGCGCGCTTCGTTGATCCATTTCCAGAGCTTGAGGTAGCCGCTGAATTCGCTTTTTTCGTCGTCGAACTTGGCGTGCGCCTGGTCGGCCTGCTGCTGCGCTTCGAGCGGGCGGTCGCGCACGTCCTGCACGCTCAGGGCGCTGGCGATGACCAGCACCTCGTCGAGCGCGCGGCGCTCGCGCGCTTCCAGGATCATGCGGCCCACGCGCGGGTCCAGAGGCAGGCGCGACAGCTCCACGCCCATGGGGGTGAGTTCGTTCGCGTCGTCCACCGCGCCCAGCTCGGACAGCAGCTGGTAGCCGTCGGCAATCGCGCGGCCCGAGGGTGCCTCGATGAACGGAAACTGCCCCACGTCGCCCAGGTGCAACGACTTCATGCGCAAGATCACGCCCGCGAGCGAGCTGCGCAGGATTTCGGGGTCGGTGAAGCGCGGGCGGCTGTTGAAGTCCGCCTCCTCGTACAGGCGGATGCAGATGCCGTTGGCCACGCGGCCGCAGCGGCCCGCGCGCTGGTTGGCGGCGGCCTGGCTGATGGGCTCCACCAGCAGCTGCTCCACCTTGCTACGGAAAGAATAGCGCTTGACGCGCGCCGTGCCTGCGTCGATGACGTACCGGATGCCTGGCACAGTGAGCGAGGTCTCGGCCACATTGGTGGCCAACACGATGCGGCGGCCCGTGTGGCCGTCGAAGATGCGGTCCTGCTCGGCCTGCGACAGGCGCGCGAACAACGGCAGCACCTCGGCGTTGCGCATCACGGGCTGGTGTGACAGGTGCTTGCGCAGGTGGTCCGCCGCCTCGCGGATCTCGCGCTCGCCGGGCAGAAAGATCAGGATGTCACCCGCCGCGTTGCCCTGCCAGAGTTCATCCACGCCATCGGCAATCGCCTCGTTCAGGCCATGGTCTCGCGTCTCTTCAAACGGCCGCCAGCGTTGCTCCACCGGGAAGGTGCGGCCCGACACCATGATGACCGGGGCCGGACCCTTGGCACTCTCGAAGTGCTTGGCAAACCGGTCGGCATCGATGGTGGCCGAGGTGACGATGACCTTGAGGTCGGGCCTGCGCGGCAGGATCTGGCGGATGTAGCCCAGAAGAAAGTCGATGTTGAGGCTGCGCTCGTGCGCCTCGTCGATGATGATGGTGTCGTAGGCCTTGAGCAGCGGGTCGGTCTGCGTCTCGGCCAGCAGGATGCCGTCGGTCATGAGCTTGACGGAGGCATCGCGCGAGAGGCGGTCCTGGAAGCGCACCTTGAAGCCCACCACGTCACCCAGCGGCGTGTTCAGCTCTTCAGCAATGCGCTTGGCAACGCTGCTGGCGGCAATGCGGCGCGGCTGGGTGTGGCCGATGAGCTGGCCCTTCTGCCCGGGTTTGGCATTGCACTTGCCCCGGCCCAGCGCCAGCGCAATCTTGGGCAGCTGCGTGGTCTTGCCCGAGCCCGTTTCACCACACACGATGATGACCTGGTGCTTGCTGATGGCCGCCATGATCTCTTCACGCTTGCCCGAAACGGGCAGGGAATCAGGAAAAGTGATGCGCAGCGGCGTGGCGGGAGGAGCGGCGCGTGGGGCGGTGGGCGTGGGGGAGAGAGGCGCGGATTCGGTCATGAAGGCACGCATTATCCGAGAGCCTGGGTTTTCGGTATGTAATGCGCTCACCTTCTGCACCACGCGGCGATGTCTCCGTGCCTGGTGCGCCCCCTGGAATGACCGCATGCCTTCGCAGACATCTGCCCCCACAACCGCTGCCGACGACCGCGCCCCAGCCCGTCCCCCCTCACGCCGCAACTGGCTGACATGGGCCGGCTCCACCGCCTTGGCGCCTCTGCTGCCAGGCTGTGGGGGCAGCAACAACCCCGGGCCCCAGCTGCCAGCCACCATGGCCTGGGGCCGCCAGGAGATACGGCAGGCCATGCAGGCCAGCCGGGCGCGGGCCGCCTCCATCGCGCTGCTGCAGGGCGAGCGCCTGGTCTGGCAGGAGGCCTTTGGGGTGCTGGACGACAGTTCCCGCGCCCCTGCCACGCCCGACACGCGCTTCAACGTGGGCTCTGTGAGCAAGGTGCTGGCGGCACTGGCCGTGATGGTTTTGGTGGACCGCCAGCTGCTGGAGCTGAACGCCCCCGTGGTGCGCTACCTGCCGCAGTTCGCCATGTTGTCGCAGGGCTACCGCGACATCACGGTGCGGCACCTGCTGAACCATGCCTCGGGGCTGCCCGGCACCCACACCCACCATCTGTTTGCGTTTGCCCCGCAACCGGGCTATGCGGCAGCGCTAGAAACGGCACTGGCCGACGTGCACCTGAAGCACGCGCCCGGCGCCATGGCGGTGTACTGCAACGACGGTTTCACCCTGGTCGAGCGCATCGTGCTCGCGGTCACCGGGCAGGCCTATCCGGCGTTTGTGCAGTCGGCCATCCTCAATCCGCTGGGCATGGCACGGTCGGGCTACACATTGCAGCCCCTGCCCGCAGGCAGCTTTGCACACGGGTACATCGGCGATGCACGCCAGGGCCAGGAGTTTGTGATGGGCTACGCCACCGGCGGGCTGTGCACCACCCCGGGCGACATGATGAAGCTGGCCACCCTGCTGATGCGGGGCGGTGAACTGGATGGCCAGCGCATCGTCTCGAAAGCCGCTGTGGCCGAAATGGGCAGCGCCCAGAACCGCGGCATGCGCCTGAGCCACCTCACCCCCGACTGGTACGGGGGCCTGGGCTGGGACAGCACCCAGCACCCCGGGCTGGACGCCGCAGGCTTTGTGGCCTGGCAAAAGAGCGGCAGCACGATGTTCTATGCCAGCGACTTCTACGTGCTGCCGCAAGCGGGTCTGGCGCTGCTGATCACTGGCAGTGCGCCCGGCTTCAAGCCCGGGCCTGTAGCCGAAGGCATCCTGCTGCGCGCGCTGCAGGAAACGGGGCAGCTGCGCACCCTGCCGCCCAAGGTGTCGGCGGCCTCCCCGGCGCAGGCCACCATCTCCTCCAGCGCGGTGGACGCTCTGTTGGGCATCTACGGCTGCTCCGCCCGGCCCATCAAAGCCACCTCGCCCGACAGCCAGCAGGTGGACCTGTCGATCTGGTCTGCCAAGGCCACAAGATGGGAGCCCCTGTCCACCGGGTTGCGCCTGTGCAGCGATGGCTGGTGGTGGTCAGACGCCCAGCCCCGCACCCAGTACCGCTGGGAGCAGGCCGAAGGCCGCCGCTACCTGCTTGCGCGCGAGACGGCCACGGCCGGGCACTATGGGGTGACCACGCCGGTGGCACAGCAGATGCAGCGGGCCCCGGCACCGCTTCCGCCGCAGTGGTCGGCGCGGCTGGGCAGCACCTGGCTGCTGGCCAACGAGGCGCCCGACTCCATCCCGCTGGCCATGGGCGTGGGCGCCGCCACCCTGCAGGAGCTGCCAGACCTGCCCGGCTACCTGCTCTGGGACGACAGCCAGTTCCTGCGCCCCCTGTCGGCAGACCGCGCGGGCATGGCGGTGCAGGTGCCGCACAACGCGGGCCGCGACCTGGTGGAGCTGGTGGTGCACACGCACGACAAGGAAGAGTGGATGCACGCCGCTGGCTGGGTGTATCGCCGCCACGACTGATCCGCTCTGCAGCAGTGCACAGTGCGGGCACTGCGCGCGTGCTGTGCCCGCACTGTGCGTTTTGTGCGACATATTCGCCAGTGCCGCGCGCCCTGCGCTTGCCACGCGCAGCATGCCTCGCCACAATCGCGCCTTCTTTCAGTACTGCGCGGCCATGTCGGCCAGCCCCTGAGAGCCCTGGAGGTCACCGCTATGTTTGTTCCCTTGTTCGCTCCCGCCTGACCACTGCCCACCGCCCCGGCTGGACTGTGTTTTCACGCATCCAGCCACGGCAGACAAGCGACCTCCTGCACCCCAGTGCAGCGCTCCACAAGCCCTGGCTAATTTGCCGGGGTTTTTTGTTTGTGGAACGCACACATGAGTGCCAAAAAACTGTCTCGGGCCTTCGCCCAGGGTGAAATCAAAAAGCTGCGCCGCATGAAGCAGCCCCTGGGGCAAATCCTCCTGGAGCTTGCCCCGCCGTTGCCCCCGCGAGCCCGCAAGGCTAGGCGCGAGGAAGGCGCTGGTAAGCACCAGCAACTGACGAGCAACGACGCATTGCGGGCTCGCGGGGGCAACCCAAAGGGCCGGGGGCCGTTGCCGCATCCCGCGTCGTTGATGGCCGCTGGTAGATATGCATCCACGGCGCGGCCCTCGCCTAGCGGTATACAGCAACGGCCCCCGGCGGCGGGGCAAGCGCCAGGAGGACTTGCCCCTTTGAAGCTCGAAGCCTCGGGCCCGCCCCGAAACCCTGTGGCCGCCGCACTGGCCCAACGCAGCCTGTCCAGCGCAGCAGGCAAACACATCCGAGCCCGTGGCGCCCAGCGCCGTGCGGACACCGTCGCCCTGCGCAAGGCGACCCTGAACGCTCGCTTTACCGAGCGCGACTGACAAGAACGATAGAAAACATGGACCTTTCAACCCAAACTCCAACGCTGCCGCATGGGCAGCAACCGCCCACAGAGGCACACCGGGCCCTGCTGGCCCAGCGCCAGCAGGCGCTGGCCCACGCCGCCGAGCAGCTCAAGGCCGAGCTGTTCGGTATCGACGACGTGATCGACCGCGTGATCGATGCCATCCGCGCCTGGTATGTGCTGCCCCAGCTCATCACCCGGCCCGTCATCGTCTGCCTGTGGGGGCTGACCGGCACGGGCAAGACGCAGCTCACGCGGCGCCTGGCGCAGTTGCTGGGCTTTTACGACCGGTTTGTGGAGGTGCAGATGGACGGCTTCAGTCACGGCGCAAGCTACCGCAGCTCGTCCATCTCCGGCATGCTGGGCGACTCCGGCATCCACGAGGGCGCGCCGGGCATGCTGGTGCTGGACGAGTTCCAGCGCTTTCGCACGGTGAGCAACAAGGGCGAGGAGGTCAAGGTGGAGCGCTACCAGGATGTGTGGACGCTGCTCTCCGACGGGCGCCTGCCGCCCGCGCTGAGCGCGCTCACCAACATCGAACGCAAACTGGCCGATGCGCACTACGAGGCCGAGCGCGCCGAAGATGGCGACGGCGAGCGCGCGGGCAAGAAGCCCTACCGCTTCCAGCTCGATGCCTGGGACGCGCAGGAACTCAAACGCATGCTCAAGCTGCAGGAGCCCCTGGCCGAGATCATGCAGTGGCCGCCCGCGCAGGTACAGGCGCTGTTCACGCGCTTCCAGCAGTCGCACCACGCGTGGGAGACCGACTACAGCAAGCTGCTGGTGTTTGTGTGCGGCAACCTGGACGAGATGTACCACGAGACCGCGCAGCGCGTGGAAGACTGCGACACCGATGCCGACATCTTTCACCGCCTCACGCGCAAGCTGTCGCTCATCGACGTGAAGAAGGCGCTCGCCGAACGCTTCAAGCCCGAGCAGATTGCGCGGCTGGGCAACGAGCATGTGGTGTACCCGTCGTTCAACAAGGCGACCTATGAGCAGTTGATCCGCAATCTCTGCACGCGCTACTGCGATGACATTGCCGCCCAAGTTGGCGTGCGCTTTGCCATCGCCCAGTGCGTGCACAACGAGCTGTATGCCAACGCCGTGTTCCCCGCCCAGGGCACGCGGCCGCTGTTCTCATCGGTGCACGCCATCCTGAGCGCCAACCTCGTCAAGGCCGCGCTGTGGGTGCTGGAGCAGGCGCTGCCGCTGGGCACCACCTACCCCATCACGCTCGCAGCCGACAAGCGCCACCTGGTGGTGCAGGCCGGGGAGCAGCAGGCGCTGTTTGCCGTGACGCTGGAGCTGAACCGGCTCAAGCAACGCGCCAACGCCGACTTTCGCGCACTGCTGGCGGTGCATGAGGCCGGCCATGCGCTGGTGTATGGCCTGCTACTGGGCCAGGCCCCGCAGGAGGTGAAGATCAACATCGCATCCTTCGAAGGCGGCTACAACAGCTTTGCGGGCCTGAAGGTGACCACGCGCCAGAACGCGCTGGACATGATGTGCGTGGGCCTGGCAGGCCGTGTGGCCGAGGAGCTGGTGTTCGGCGAAATGGCCTGCACCACGGGCGCCGAGCAGGACTACAAGCAGGTGACAGCCGAGGCCGCGCGCTACATCCGCCACCACGGCTTTGGTGCCCGCCTGGCCCGCACCGACGTGACGGTGGAGATGGACCACCATATCAACACCGATGTGGCCCCCAGCAATGCCGCCATCGAGGAGCTGCTGCAGGCCCAATATCAGCGCGCAGGCGCCCTGCTGCGCCAGCACCAGAGCGCGCTGAACCGGCTGGTGGATGCGCTGATGGACCACGGCATGATCGCCCGCCCTGAGATGCAGGCGCTGATGGCCCAGAGCGGCATCGCCATCACGGTGCCGCCCGCATCGGGGCCCGATGAAGCCTTGGTGCTGGAGCCCTTTGCGGCGCGGCTGGCGGCGTTTCAGCAACACACCGACAGCACCGCTGTACCCGCTGTGGCGCCGAATGTGGCGCGGCAAAGCTCAGCATGCTTATGATGCGCGGTTTGGCGGCCCCACGGGGCCGCCCGCCGTTGCCGCTTTTTCCGTCATTCCAAGGCCCGCCCCACCGCTTGCACCGCCATGTCCGCCGTCTTCAACTTCACCTTCGTGCCCTGGTTCCGCTCGGTGGCGCCCTATATCCACAAGTTCCGCAACCAGACCTTTGTGATCGGGCTCACGGGCGAGGCAATTGCGGCGGGCAAGCTGCACAACATTGCGCAGGACTTGGCCTTGATCCAGGCCATGGGCGTGAAGATCGTGCTGGTGCACGGCTTTCGCCCGCAGGTGAACGAGCAGCTGGCGGCCAAAGGCCACGCGGCCAAATACTCCCACGGCATCCGCATCACCGACTCGGTGGCGCTCGATTGCGCGCAGGAAGCCGCAGGCCAGCTGCGTTATGAAATCGAGGCCGCCTTCAGCCAGGGCCTGCCCAACACGCCCATGGCAGGCGCCACGGTGCGAGTGATCTCGGGCAACTTCCTCACGGCGCGGCCCGTGGGCATTGTGGATGGTGTGGATTTTCAGCACTCGGGCCTGGTGCGCAAGGTGGACGTGGCGGGCATCCGGCAGACGCTGGACATGGGTGCGCTGGTGCTGCTGTCACCGTTTGGCTTCTCGCCCACGGGCGAGGCCTTCAACCTGAGCATGGAAGAAGTGGCGACCAGCGTGGCCATCGAGTTGCGGGCCGACAAGCTCATCTTCTTGACCGAGGTGCAGGGCATCCGCATGTCGCCCACCGAACCCGAAAGCGACGACAACCCCATCGACACCGAGCTGCCGCTGGCAGCAGCGCAGGCCCTGCTGGCGCAGCTGCCGCCCGCACAACAGCCCACCGACACGGGCTTCTATCTGCAGCACTGCGTGAAGGCTTGCAAGGCGGGTGTGGAGCGCAGCCACATCCTGCCGTTTGCGGTAGATGGATCGCTGCTGCTGGAGGTGTATGTGCACGATGGCATCGGCACCATGGTCATCGACGAAAAGCTCGAAGAGCTGCGCGAGGCCACGATTGACGATGTGGGCGGCATCCTGCAGCTGATTGAACCTTTCGAGAAGGACGGCACGCTGGTCAAGCGCGACCGCACCGAGATCGAGCGCGACATCGCCACCTACACCATCATTGAGCACGACGGCGTGATCTTTGGCTGCGCGGCTCTCTACCCCTACCCCGAGGCGAAAACGGCCGAAATGGCCGCTGTGACCGTGTCGCCGCAAAGCCAGGGCACGGGCGACGGCGAAAAGCTGCTCAAACGCATCGAGCAGCGCGCACGCCTGCTGGGGCTGGACAGCATTTTTGTGCTGACCACCCGCACCATGCACTGGTTCATCAAGCGCGGCTTCCAGCCCGTGGACCCGGACTGGCTGCCCGACGCACGCAAGCGCAAGTACAACTGGGACCGCAAGAGCCAGGTGCTGGTCAAGAAGCTCTGAGACCCTCGCGGGCCGTAGCCACAGCCCGCGCCACCTGTGCAATCGCCGCATCGCGCTGCTCGGGCGACGCAGCAGAGCGTGTGAGGTAGCAGGTCACCAGCACCGGGGCGCCGCCGCCCGGGGGCCACAACACGCCGACGTCGTTGGCTGTGCCGCTCTCACTGGCCGTGCCCGTCTTGTCGCCCACCTTCCAGCCCGGCACGCCCGCGCGCAGGCGCTTGTCGCCCGTGCTGGTCTCCACCAGCCAGCGCTGCAGCCAGGCGCGCGAGCTGGGTGAAAGCGCGTTGCCCAGCACCAGTTTTTGCAAGGTCTGCAGCATGGCCAGCGGCGTGGTGGTGTCGCGGGGGTCGCCCACGGCCGCCTCGTTCAATGTGGGTTCAGTGCGGTCCAGCCGCGTGGTGCCGTCGCCCAGGGAGCGCACAAAGGCCGTGAACCCCGCCGGGCCACCATGGCGCGCCATCAGCACATTGGCGGCGGTGTTGTCGCTCAGACTCACGGTGGCGGCACACAGCTCGCCCACCGTCAGGCCGCCGCCGTTGCCTGCGCGGGGGCCGCTCACGGGCGAATAGGCCACTACGTCGGCCGCTGCGTAGTGAACGCGCGCATCCAGCCGCTCCCGGCCCTGGTCCACCAGCGCCAGCATCCAGCCCGCCAACGCGGCCTTGAAGGTGCTGGCCATGGCAAAACGCTCGTCCTGGCGCCAGCCCAGGGCCAGGCCGGATCCGGTGTCCAGCATGGCCACGCCCAGGCGGCCCTGGGCGCTGCGTTCGATGGTGGCGAGGGCGTCGTTCCAAGCGCGGGCGGTCTGGTCGCGGCTGGCTGGGTTGCTGGCAGCGGCGCAACCCCACAAAGGCATGGCGGTAGCCGCCATCAAACCCAAGGAAAACTGTCTTCTTTGCATATCAAATGGAGGCGTGAAGGGAAACAAGGGCCAAACGATACGGGAGTTCTGCCCCCAGCACCATCGACAATAAGTGCCGCAAGACCCAAGAAAAACTTCCACCTTTACACAAAATGCACCTGCCGCTCAACGCCCTGCGCGCCTTCGAGGCGGCTGCACGCCACCAGAACCTCACCCGCGCGGCCGAAGAGCTGCACGTGACCCAGACCGCCGTGAGCCAGCACATCCGCAAGCTCGAAGACCGGCTGGGCAAGCCGCTGTTCCGCCGACTGCCGCGCGGGCTGGCGCTGACGGACGAGGGCCAGGCGCTGCTGCCCGTGGTGGTGGAATCGTTCAGCAACCTGCAGCGCGCGCTGGAAAAGCTGGGCGACACCCGCCCGCGCGAGGTGCTGACCGTGGGCGCCGTGGGCACCTTTGCCGTGGGCTGGCTGCTGCCCCGGCTGCGCGACTTTCAGCAGGCCTGCCCCTTTGTGGACCTGCGCCTGCTCACCCACAACAACCGGGTGGACATGGCGGGCGAGGGACTGGACTACGCCATCCGCTTTGGCGACGGCGCCTGGCACGGCACGCATGCCGAACGCATCATGGACGCGCCCATGTCGGTGATGCGCACGCCCGCGCTGGCCCATGGCCTGCGCACGGCGGCCGACCTGGCGCGGCAACCCCTGCTGCGCAGCTACCGCACCGATGAGTGGGCGGCCTGGTTTGAGGCCGCCGGTGCGCCCTGCCCCGTGGTGCGCGGCGCGGTGTTCGACTCGTCCCTCACCCTGGCCGAGGCGGCCGCCCAGGGCGCAGGCATGGCGCTGCTGCCGGTGCGCATGTTCACCCGCGAACTGCGCCAGGGCCGGCTGGTGCAGCCCTTCGCGCAGGAGCTGCACCGGGGCGCCTACTGGCTCACGCGGCTGCAGTCACGCCCCACCACCGGGGCCATGGCGGCCTTCAGCGACTGGCTGCTGGCCCAGGCGCACGCAAGCGTTGAAGAATTTGAATAAATATAGCCGTCTCCGCGCTCCCATATTGCCCGAATAGCTATCAAATTAATAGCAAACACATCCAAGGCCGCGCAGGCCACCGCCTGTGCCTACAGCGTGGGCGTGGCCAGCGCGGGGTGTTCGGCCTGCGGCTGGTCCAGGTGGTAGCCCTGCACCATGTCCACACCCAGCGTTTTCAGCATGTCCCAGATCTCTTGGCTCTCCACAAACTCTGCCACCGTGCGCCGGCCCAGTCCACGGGCCACGTCGATGATGGCGCGGACAAACACCTGGTTGTCGTGCTCGCGGGTGAGGTTGCGGATGAACAGCCCGTCGATCTTCAGCACGTCCACCTTGAGGTGTTTGAGGTAGGCAAACGATGCAAAACCCGTCCCGAAATCGTCCAGGCAGACCTGGCATCCTGTGCGGCGCAAGGTGTCGATGAACCGCTCGGCGTCGCGCAGGTCCGACACCGCCGAGGTTTCCGTCAGTTCCACCAGCAAACGCTGGGGCGCCACGCCCGCCGCCTGCAGCTGGGCCGCGATGTAAGCAGGCAGGCTGGGGTCATCGAACGAGCGCGCCGAAATGTTGATTGCCAGCGCCGGAAGATGGGGCCGCGCGCCCAGCAGGGCAATGCTTTCGCGCGCCACCCAGCGGTCAATCTCCAGGATCTTTCCGCTCTTTTCCGCATAGCCGATGAACTGCATGGGCCCGATCAGCCGCGTGGCATCGGCCTCGTCCCGCATGCGCACCAGCACCTCCAGGTGGGCCAGTTCCCCGGTCGCGGCGTCATACACCCCCTGGTAGTGCAGGCGCAGCAGGTTTCTTTCGAGCGCCCGGGAGATGCGCTCGTTCCAGGCCAGGCGGGTGATCGTCTCTTGCGACGCGTGGTGGTCGGGCCGGTAGACGGACCAGCAGTTCTTGCCCAAATGCTTGGCCTGGTACATCGCGGCATCCGCATGGGCCACCAAGTCTTGCGCGTTGTCGGCATGCTGCGGCGCCAGGGCAATGCCCAGGCTGGTGGTCAGCCTCAGGTTCTGCCCGTCGATGCACAGCGGGCCCTGCGAGATGGCGCGGACGATGCGCTCGGCCAGGCGCTGCGCGTCCTCCACCGAGGCATGGGGCATCAGCACCGCGAACTCGTCGCCCCCCAGGCGGCACAGGGTTTCGGTCTGGCGCACCAGTGCCTGCACATCGCTGCCCACACGCACCAGCACCGAATCGCCGATGCGGTGGCCAAAGGTGTCGTTGATGGCCTTGAATTCGTCCAGATCAAAAAACAGCAGGGCGCCCTGGCGGTCATGCTGATCGCGCCGATCGTACCGATCGGGCTGGCCATGCCGGTCGAACTCTCGGAAAAAGCGCAGCAACTCGTCTTCAAACCTGCGCCGGTTGTACAGGCCCGTGAGGGCATCGCGCTCAGCCAGATAGATCAGCTGCGCGGCCGTCTTGCGCTCGCGCGTCACATCCTCGTGGATACAGAGCCTGCCGATGAGGCGCTTGTCGCTGTCATGCACAGGGTGCGACGTCAGCAGCAGGGTCTGCCCGTCGCCCAGGTCCATCTCGTACCGGCTGGAAAGCCCAGGCGCCGCCAGCGCCTCTTGCGCGTGGCGTGCCAGGGCCGCCAGGGACGGCGGACCATGCCCCACCGCCTGGAAGATGTCGCAGGCCGGGCGGCCCACAAACGACGCTTCATCGCCCTCTATGCGCCAGATCTTCAAAAACGCGGGGTTGCAGTAGGTCACCTGGTTCTCGGCCGTGACAAAGAGGATGCCCAGCTTCATGGCCCCCAGAAGCGCAAACAGGCGGGCCCGCTCCTCCTCCAGGCTCACCATGTACTGGCGCCGCTCGTCCACCTCGGTCTGCAGGGCCTGCGCATGCGCCGCCGCCATGGCGCGCTTCTGGACGAGCTCGGACACCATGCCATCAAAGGCCCGGGCCAGGCGGCCCAGTTCGTCGTCGGTGCCCAGTGCGACAGGGGTCGGAGTCTGCCCCTGGCCCAGGGTATCCACGGCTTCCGTCAGGCGCTGCAGCGGGCGCACCACCAGCGTTTTCACCCTCCTGCGCAGGGACCAAAGCACCGGCATCAGCCCCAGCAGGCCAATGCCGCACAGGCCCAGCATGCCCCACATCACCAGGCCATCCACGCGCGACTGGGGCATCAGGTAGATCTGGTACCAGTGCGGCCCCCGGATGCGCGACCAGGCAATCCATTGCGTCCCGTCGGCGCTCAGGCCCGCGCCACGGTCGGCTTGCGCGCTCGACACCATGTGGTGCACCTGCTCCAGCAACGGGTCCTTCAGGCTGGCGATCTGAAGCTGTCCACTCGCAGCGGCAATGCGGTCCCGCAGGTCGGGATGGGAGATCAGATCCCCCTCCGCGCTCAAGATCAGTTGCACGCCGACCTGGTCACGCCTGGCTGCCACAGCGTCGATCAGGGTTTCAATCGACAGGTCGTGGCCTACCGTGCCCACCCAGCGCCCCTGCCAGTCCAGGGGCTGGATCACAGACACCATCCACGCCTTGGCCTGCTCATCAAAATACACCGGCGTCCAGAAGATGCGCCGCTCCGAGTTGCGCTGGGGGTCTGCGCCCCGCATGGTGGGGTAGTCGGCGTTGCTCGCGTCTGCGGTGGCGCCACTGCCCCAATCGACACCACGCGCATAGACCATCAGGCCGTCTTCCACAAAGTCCATGTAAGCGGAAAAAAATGGCGGTACCAGCGCAGGCCCCCGCTCCCTCAGCAGGTCGTAGCTGACGGCCGCGCGCACGCGCGTGGATTCGTCCGGGCCATCAGAGCCATGGTGCAGGTACAGGGTGGGCGCATTGACCGTGTCCACTTTGGCGGGCCGAAGCCGCCACAGCCCGTCCGGCCCGCGCGCAAACAGCTCATCGAACCGGCTCAGGGCGGCCTCGGTATCGGCAGCGCGCAGCCGCGTGAGCAAATCCTGCTGCAGATGTTGGGCGCTCTGCCCTGCCTGGATAAAAAGCCCCTCGACCGCCTGCGCACGCAATTCCACCGCCTGGCGCATCACCAGCGGCACCACGCGATCGGCAACGGCACTCAGCGCCACGTACCCCAGCACCGAAAGCAGGACCACCAAGCCCAGGAACAGTCCCCATATCGACAGGGACAGCCTGTGGATCACGGAAGTACGAAGCCTGGAGGTCAGCAAACAAGCCCCCTCGAAAAGGTCAGGACGCGGATTTGGCGGTGGTCCAATCGTTTCAACATGTTAATGGAATCCGGCATGGTTGAATGCCCAGTCTGGCTACCCCACAGGAGCCCCCTTCGCGGCCCTCCCCCCGTCACGGCCTGCTCGCCTCCTAGAACCCCAGCACCCCAATGTCCACCGCATCCACCTGCCCGGCCTCCAGGAACGCCTGCCCGTAGCGCAGATACACCCCCTCGCGCACAAACACCTCGAACAGGTCGGGGTCGATGTGCCCGTTGTCGCGCATCCTGCACATGATGGCCAGCGCCTGCGACAGGGTCATGCCGCTTTTGTAGGGCCGGTCGGCTGCCGTGAGCGCCTCGAAGATGTCGGCAATGCCCATCATGCGCGCCTGCAGCGACATTTGCTCGCGCGTGAGGCCGCGCGGGTAGCCCTTGCCGTCCATGCGCTCATGGTGGCCACCTGCGTATTCGGGCACGTTCTTGAGGTGGCGCGGCCAGGGCAGCGTCTCCAGCATCTTGATGGTGGCAACGATGTGGTAGTTGATGGTGTCGCGCTCGGACTGGTTCAGCGTGCCCGCGCGGATGGTGAGGTTCTCCACCTCTTCGGCGCTCAGAAAGCTGGTCTGCACGCCCTGCGGGTTGCGCCAGTGGCGCATGGCGGCGATGTCGCGCACACGCTGCTGGTCTTCGGGGCGCATGGCCTCGGTGCCGGTGTTGCTGCGGCGCAGAAACTCGCGGTCTTCTTCCAGCGCGTGGATCTCGTGCTGCAGGGCCTGCAGCTCCTGCCCCTCGGCACGCGCGTCCATCACGGGGCGCAGCGCCAGCTGGCGGCGCAGTGCGGCCAATTCGGCGTCGCGCTTGAGCACTTCAAACCGCGTATCCACCAGGCCAATGCGGTCGTAGATGGTCTGCAGCTTGGTGGCCTTGTCCACCACATGCACGGGCGTAGTGATCTTGCCGCAGTCGTGCAGCAGGCCCGCCATCTTCAGCTCGTACCGGTCGCGGTCCGTCATGCTGAAACCCGCCAGCGGCCCCTCGCGCGTGGCATCCACGGCCTCGGCCAGCATCATGGTGAGGGCGGGCACGCGCTGGCAGTGGCCGCCGGTATAGGGCGATTTTTCGTCGATGGCCAGGTTGATGAGGTTCACGAACGACTCGAACAGGCGTTCGAGCTGCGTGATGAGCAGCCGGTTGGTGAGCGCAATGGCCGCCTGCGAGGCCAGCGACTCAGCCAGGCTCTGGTCGGCTTGCGAGAAGGTGATGACCTCGCCCGTGTCCGGGTCGCACGCGTTGATGAGCTGCAGCACGCCGATGAGTTCGCGGTCGTGGTTTTTCATCGGCACAGTGAGGAACGACTGCGACCGGTAGCCCGTGCGCTGGTCAAACGCCCGCGTGCCCGAAAAATCAAACCCTGCCGCACTGTAGGCGTCGGCAATGTTCACCGTGCGGTCGTGGATGGCCGAGTGCGCCGCCACCAGCGAATCGTTGGGCGCACCATCGGCGGTGCGCAACGGCAGCAGCGGCAGGTCGATCGGTTTGCCCGTGGTGCCCCCCAGGCGGATGCCCAGTGAGTCGGTGCGCAGGATCTCGAACTTGAGGGCCGACTGGTCCTCCGTCACGCTGTAAAGCGTGCCCCCGTCAGCGCCGGTGATGGTCTTGGCCGCCTCCAGGATGTTCTCCAGCAGCCGGTCGATGTCCCGCTCACGCGAGAGCGCCGCACCAATGCCGTTGAGCTGTTCGAGCCGGCGGAACAGATGGATCGTGGATTCCTTGCTCATACAACCACCTTGGAAACAGCGTTGGCGACCGTGCATCGTAACGAAAGGTGACAGCTATCATCACCCCCTCCTTCCAAAAACGCCCATTTCGTGGACTCGGTCACACCCCGCTTTCTCACCGCCGCGCTCTACCAGTTTGTGGACCTGCCGGACTTTGCCGCCCTGCAAGGGCCCCTGCAGTCCCTGTGCGACACCCACGGAGTGCGCGGCATGCTGCTGCTCGCGCCCGAGGGCATCAACGGCACCATTGCAGGCGAACCACAGGGCGTGCACGCCGTGCTGGCCTGGCTGCGCAGCGATGCACGCTTTGCCGCCCTGCAGCACAAGGAAGCGCACGCAGAGCGCATTCCCTTCTACCGCATGCGCGTGCGACTCAAGCGCGAGATCGTCACCCTGGGTGTGCCGGGCCTGAACCCCGGGCGCAATGCAGGCACCTATGTGAAGCCCGAAGACTGGAACGCCCTCATCGACGACCCTGGCGTGGTGGTGGTGGACACACGCAACGACTACGAGGTGGGCATTGGCACGTTCGAGCGCGCCATCAATCCACACACCCAGACCTTTGCGGAGTTCCCGGCCTGGGTGGCGCAGCAGTCGCAGCCGGGCGGCGTGCTGGCAGGCAAACCGCGCGTGGCCATGTTCTGCACGGGCGGCATCCGCTGCGAAAAATCCACGGCCTTCCTCAAGTCACAGGGTTTCGATGAGGTGTACCACCTCGAAGGCGGCATCCTCAAATACCTGGAAACCGTACCCGAGGAGTCCAGCCGGTGGCATGGCGACTGTTTTGTGTTCGACGAACGCGTGTCGGTCGGCCACGGCCTGGTGCCGGGCCACCACCAGCTGTGCCGCTCCTGCCGCATGCCACTGGGCGAGGCCGAGCTGCAGTCGCCCCACTACGTGGCGGGCGTGAGCTGCCCCTACTGCCACGGCACCCGCACGCCCGAGCAGGAGCGCGCACTGGCCGAGCGTGAGCGGCAGATGCAACTGGCCCGGCAGCGCGGACAAGAGCACATCGGCGCACAGCAGCCCGGCCGCCCCGCACGCACTGCTGCCAAGGACGCGGGTGACGATGGCGTGGGTGGCACCACGTGACCGCCCTGCCCGTCCTCTATTCCTTCCGCCGCTGCCCCTACGCCATGCGCGCCCGCCTGGCACTGGCCGTGAGCGGCCAGGCCTGCGAGCTGCGCGAAGTGGTGCTCAGGAACAAGCCCCAGGGCCTGCTGCTGGCCTCGCCCAAGGGAACCGTGCCCGTGCTGGTGCTGCCCAGCGGCCAGGTGCTGGAGCAAAGCCTGGAGATCATGCTGTGGGCGCTGGCACAGCACGCCCCAGAGGGCTGGCTGACTCCGAGCCAGGGCACAGTGCAGGACATGCTTGCGCTGATTGCCGAATGCGATGGCCCGTTCAAGCAGACGCTGGACCGGTGCAAGTACCCCAGCCGCTACCCCGATACCGACATTGGCGCAGAACACGCCAAGGCGGTGGCGTGGCTCGGCTCGCTGGAGGCACGTTTCTCCTCGACTCAGCCTTACCTGTTCGGTACCCACGCCGCCCTGGCCGACATGGCAATTGCGCCTTTTGTGCGGCAGTTTGCGGGTATTGATCCGGACTGGTGGACGGCGCAGCCCTGGCCCCGCTTGCAAGCCTGGCTGGCGCAATGGCAGGCCAGCGATCTTTTGGCCAGCGTGATGCACAAGCTGCCAGCGTGGGTGGATGGGACGGAGGGTGTGCAGTTCCCGCACGCGGTCGAGAGTACCGACTGAATCGCTGGCCAAGGTTCTCCTTGAGATCAGGGCTCAGGGCACCATGTTCTTCAGACTCTCCGTGCACCACACCGGCTAAAGTTGCTGGAGCGCGCGTTGTTTCAGCAATGCGCCATCCAACACCCTGTCGGGCTTTGCGACTGGACAGCCACATCAAACAACCCTGGATTTGCCAAAGATGAAGATCATCGACGAGATGCTGAACCTGGACCTGCTCACCCACGAGCAGCACCTGCAAATCAGCGCATGGATCGCCCGCTCCTCATCCCCTGACGAGATACTTCAGATGCCTGCGCCACTGTGGCAGGCCGTGGAGCGCGCCAGCCATACCATGGGCATCCATGAGGACCTTCTGCGTCCGCCCTCCCTGGACGCTGGTGACGCTGTTTTTGTCTGACCGCAGCCCCTGCACCCGCTCAGACACCCGGAACGGCTGGCGTCTCTTCGGCGGGCTGCCCAAGACCCATAACCGGCCTTCAACGAAAAAGCGCTCCGAAGAGCGCTTTTTGTTTTGTGAGCCAGACCGAGAAAATCAAGCCATTGAGTAGCCCGAGCTGCCCTTGTTGCCGCCCTTCAGCCCACGCACCAGCAGCGCCAGCAGCACCACCGCGAACCCTACAAAACACACAAACGACCAGTTGGCAATCGAGCCTCCCAGGAAGGTCCAGTCAATCGCAGCGCAGTCACCCGAGCCCCGGAAGATCATGGGGATGGCGCGGCTGATGGGGTAGTTTTCGATCATGCCGTAGAAGTCGCGGCCGCAGGTGGCGACTTCGGGCGGGTACCACTGCAGCCAGCTTTGGCGAGCCGCCACAAAGGCGCCGAAGCCGGAGGCGATCAGGGCCAGCACGCCCCAGCCCATCCACCAGCCTTTTGAGCCCCTTGCGCTTGCCAGGCCTGTGAAGATTGCTACACCAATGAGAGCATAGCGCTGCACGATGCACATGGGGCAAGGCTCCAGGCCCACCACATGCTGCAGGTACATGCCAAAGGCCAGCATGGCCACACAAGCCGCACTGATCAGCGCCAGCACGCGGCGCGGGGCCTGATCGATCCAGTTCAACACCATCATTCTTATCCCTCATCCAATAGCCGTTGCAAACGGTGCCGCCTCCGAAACAGGCGCGGCCCATGCCAGTGCACCCGTGGATCTGGCTCCGCCAGTCCACCGGGTGCGTCCCCCTCAGGGGGAAGACGCGCAGCGGCTCAGGGGGAGTCAGATTCCAGCGGCGTGATCCAAGAACACTCGGGCGCGGCGTGGTGTGACCACCAGCGTTTCGCCCTCTTTGAAACCCATTTCCTTGAACTGTTGCGCAGGGATCTGCGCTTCGATCAAGGATTCTGGGGACGCATTGTCCGCTGGTTTGTGGTCATCGGTCGGAATAAGTTCCAGCCGCGCAATGGGCCCCACCACGATGGCGCGGCTGAGTTGGGCCACGATGCCGCGCGGGCGGCCCTCGGCATCCAGGCCCGCGCCGGGGGAATAGCGCTCTACGTCCAGGTCGTGCGGACGCACGTAGGCAAAGGCCTTGGCGTTCTGGGCTGCCTGGTGCTCGGGCGAGTCGAGCTGCATGCCGTCCAGGTGCACCAGGCCTTCATGGGCGCGGCCATGGAACAGGTTCACGTCGCCCAGAAAGCCGTAGACAAACGGGCTGGCGGGTTGGTCCCACACCTGCTGGGGCGAGCCGCTTTGCTCAATGCGGCCCTGGTTGATCACCACCACGCGGTCGGCCACTTCCAGGGCTTCTTCCTGGTCGTGGGTCACGAAGATGCTGGTCACATGCAACTCGTCGTGCAGGCGTCGCAGCCAGCGGCGCAGTTCCTTGCGCACCTTGGCATCGAGCGCGCCAAAGGGTTCGTCCAGCAGCAGCACCTTGGGCTCCACCGCCAGGGCGCGGGCCAGGGCAATGCGCTGGCGCTGGCCGCCGGACAGCTGCGAGGGGTAGCGCTCGGCCAGCCAGTCCAGCTGCACCAGCTTGAGCAGGTCCATGACCTTTTTCTTGATCTGCGCCTCGCTCGGGCGCTCGCTGCGGGGCTTCACGCGCAGGCCAAAGGCCACGTTCTCGAACACCGTCATGTGGCGGAACAGCGCGTAGTGCTGGAACACGAAGCCCACGTTGCGCTCGCGCACATGCACGTCGGTAGTGTCTTCGCCGCTGAAATGGATGGTGCCCACATCGGCCGTCTCCAGCCCGGCAATGATGCGCAACAGCGTGGTCTTGCCGCAGCCCGAGGGGCCGAGCAGCGCAATGAGTTCGCCGGACTGGATGTCCAGGCTCACATCGCGCAGCGCCTGGAAGTCGCCGAACTGCTTGCTGACGTTACGGATTTCAATGCTCATGTTCTGTTTTCCTTCACACGCCAGCGGGCGCGGGGCGCTCGGGCGGCAATTCGGCGGCGGCCTTCAAGGCCTGTTCGTTGCGGTGCTCGGCAATGGTCTTGATGACCAGGGTGACCAGCGCCAGCAAAGCCAGCAGCGAGGCCGCAGCAAACGCAGCCACGGACTGGTACTCGTTGTAGAGAATCTCGACGTGCAGCGGGATGGTGTTGGTCTGCCCACGGATGTGGCCCGACACCACCGACACGGCGCCAAACTCGCCCATGGCCCGCGCGTTGCACAGGATCACGCCGTAGAGCAGGCCCCACTTGATGTTGGGCAGCGTCACATACCAGAAGGTCTGCCAGCCGCTCGCGCCCAGCACGATGGCGGCCTGCTCCTCGTCGTTGCCCTGTGCCTGCATCAGCGGGATCAGCTCGCGGGCGATGAACGGGAAGGTCACAAACACGGTGGCCAGCACGATGCCGGGCACGGCAAAGATGATCTTGATGTCGTGCGCCTGCAACCAGGGGCCAAACCAGCCCTGCGCGCCAAACATCAGCACATAGATCAGGCCCGCCACCACGGGCGACACCGAGAACGGCAGGTCCACCAGCGTGGTCAAGAAGGCCTTGCCCTTGAACTCGTACTTGGCAATGCACCAGGCAGCTGCCACGCCAAACACGAGGTTCAGCGGCACGGCGATCAGCGCAGTGATCAGCGTGAGCTTGATGGCCGACCAGGCGTCGGGTTCGCGCAGGCCTTCCAGGTAAGCACCAAAGCCCTTGCGCAGCGCCTCGGCAAACACGGCGGCCAGCGGCAGTACCAGGAACAGCAGCATGAAGGCCAGCGCCAGCGTGATGAGCGTGTAGCGTACCCAGGGCGCTTCGGTCGTGCCCGCTTGTGCACGGCGAATGGTTCGGGAGTTGTTGCCGCTCATGCTGGTGCCCCCGCGTGGCGGCGCTGCCAGGCTTGCAGCGCGTTGATGATGAGCAGCAGGATGAAGGAGATGACCAGCATCACCACAGCCACGGCGGTGGCGCCTGCGTAGTCGTATTGCTCCAGCTTGCCGATGATGATGAGGGGCGTGATCTCGGACACCATGGGCATGTTGCCGGCGATGAAGATCACCGATCCGTATTCACCCACCGCCCGCGCAAACGCCATGGCAAAGCCGGTGAGCAGTGCGGGCGTGATGGAGGGCAGGATGACCTTGGTGAAGGTCTGCAGGCGCGTGGCGCCCAGGCAGGTGGCAGCTTCTTCCAGCTCCTTCTCGGCGTCTTCCAGCACGGGCTGCACAGTGCGCACCACAAATGGCAAGCCGATGAAGATCAGCGCAATCACGATGCCTGCGGGCTTGAACGCGAGCTGGATGCCCATGGGCTCCAGAATGCTGCCGACCCAGCCATTGCCGGCCAGCAAGGCCGTGAGCGAGATGCCTGCCACGGCGGTAGGCAGCGCAAAGGGCAGGTCTACCAGCGCATCCACGATCTTCTTGCCCGGGAACTTGTAGCGCACCAGCACCCACGCGATCAGCAGGCCAAACACCAGATTGACCAGCGCCGCGAGAAACGATGCGCCAAAGGTCAGCCGGTACGACGCCATCACACGCGGTGCGCTGATGGCCGCCCAGAACTGCTCCCAGGTCAGAGTGAAGGTCTTGAAGATCAGTGCCGACAACGGGATCAGCACGATGATGCTCAAGTAGAAAAGGGTGTAGCCCAGTGACAGCCCGAAACCGGGCAGCACGCGCTTGGGCGCGCGCCGTCCGGCCGGGGCTGCGGCCACAGCGGTCGCAGTGGTCATAGATGCAGTGGTGAGTCGGGAGAAGCGCTGCGCCTACTTACTTGGCGCCGGGCGTGTACAGCTTGTCGAACTGGCCGCCATCATTGAAGTGCACCTTCTGCGCTTCGGTCAGCGAGCCGAAGTACTTGGCCACCGTGAACTGCTTGAGCGGCTTGAAGGTGTCGGCGTACTTCTTGAGCACGGTCTCCGAACGGGGGCGGATGGCGTGCTTGGCTGCGATCTCTTGCGCTTCTTCCGAGTACAGGTAGTCCAGGTACGCCTTGGCCAGCTGGGCGGTGCCCTTCTTGGCCACGGTGCGTTCCACCACGGCCACGGGGTTCTCGGCCACCACACTCACCGAGGGGTAGATCGCATCGACCTTGCCGGCGCCGAACTCGCGGTCGATGGAGACCACTTCGGATTCAAAGGTGATCAGCACATCGCCCTGGTTGCGCTGAAGGAAGGTGGCGGTGGCATCACGCCCGCCCTTGGCCAGGATGGGCACGTTTTTGTAGAGCTTGCCCACAAACTCGGCGGCCTGCGCCTCGGTGCCACCCTTTTCACGCACGGCGCCCCAGGCAGCCAGATAGGCATAACGGCCGTTGCCGCCAGTCTTGGGGTTCACCACAATCACCTGCACGCCGGGCTTGATGAGGTCGTCCCAGTCCTTGATGTTCTTGGGGTTGCCGTTGCGCACCAGGAACAGCATGGTCGAGGTGGTGGGCGATGCGTCGTGCGGAAACTTCTTGGCCCAGTCCTTGGCCACCACGCCGCTGTCGGCCAGGAACTGCACGTCGGTGGTGGTGTTCATGGTGACCACGTCAGCAGCCAAACCGTCGTTCACAGCACGGGCCTGGGCGCTCGATCCAGCGTGCGACTGGTCGATCTTCACGTCCTGGCCCGTGGTCTTCTTGTAGTGCGCGGCAAAGGCAGCGTTGTAGTCCTTGTAGAACTCGCGGGCCACGTCGTACGACACGTTGAGCAGCGAATTCTGAGCGGCAGCCATGCCACTGGCGGCCAGGGCCAGGGAGGCAAGAAGGGTCTTGAGTTTCAAAGAAGTCATGGTGTTGTCGCCCAAAAAATTGCTGGAGATGCCGGATTGTGCGGAGGCGCCCTTAAAACTCAAAAGAATATATTCTTGTTAAATAATCAACTATTGGCATATAGAGTATTGATGGCCTGCGCGCAGCAGATAGCGGCCGCATTTTTCTCATCAAAAATGGCCTCTTCGCCTTACCAGAAAGGTTCTTTAGATATCATAAAGATAGCAATCAAAGCGCAGCGGGCAGGGAGTGCTCATGGGTGGCTGCGGATGGATGGGCGGCAGACCCACCCTCCAGCGACTGCAGCAACGCCCAACCCAGGGGCCATTCGCCATGGCCCGAGTCGATGTTGATGTGCCCCGCGTTCTGCATGCGCACAAACTCGCTTCCCCAGGCCCGTGCATAGGCGCCCGCCAGGCGGATGGGGCAAAACGGGTCGTTGCTGCTGGCCACCACGATGCTGCGGTAGGGCAGCGCGGCATACGGTACGGGCGCAAAGTCGCTCAGGATGGCCCGTCGCTCCGGGTCGGCCGGGGCTACCAGCAGCGCACCACACACCTTGGCTGCAGCCTCCGGGCCCATGTGGTTGGTGGCAATGCAGCCCAGGCTGCGCGCCACGATCACCACAGGGTGCGGCGCGGCCAGCACGGTCTTCTCCAACTGGTTCACCCAGGCCGAACGCGTGGGCGTGATCCAGTCGTCCTGTACCACACGACTCGCGTTGGGCAGGCGCTCGGCCCACAGGCTCTGCCAGTGGCCGGGGCCCGAGTCCCGCCAGCCGGGGACGATGATGATGGAGGTCTTAGTGGTCACAGGGCTGGCATTCTGCGAGCCGCTCTTTAAAACCCAAACGACTTAATTCTTGTTATTTAATCGCCAAATCATCTAACAAACACCGATTTTCCACCGCCATCAGGTCTTTGGTCCTTTTTTGCGATCGGTTTAACCCCATCCACCCGTCCCGTTCGTTTCACCCAGCACCACCACTTTTTTGATGGAGCTGCCATGAAACCCCGTACCTTCACCCTGTCCACCCTCCCCGCCATCACCGCCCTGACCACACTGCTGGGCCTGGCCCACTTCCCCGCCCAGGCCATTGGCCGCCTGGCCGATGTGACCATCGTGGACCGCGACACCGGCGCCACGCTGCCGGTGCACTACGCCCGGGGCGAGTACTGGTTGGCCGGGCGCCCCGGCGCGCGTTATGCCATCAGCGTGCGCAACCGGCTGGGCGAGCGGGTGCTGGCCGTGCCCTCGGTGGACGGCGTCAATGTGCTCAGCGGCGAGACGGCCGCCTGGGACCAGCGCGGATATGTGTTCTCGCCGCACGAGCGCTACCAGATCACTGGCTGGCGCAAGAGCGACAGCCAGGTGGCGGCGTTTGAGTTTTCCCACATCGCCAACTCGTATGCCGCCCGCACGGGCCGCCCTGCGCACGTGGGCGTGATTGGCGTGGCGCTGTTCCGCGAGCAGCCGCCGGTGCCCCAACCCGCGCCTGCCATCATCCCCGAGCCCTACAGCCAGCGCCGCGACAACGGCCAGGGACTGGGGCGCCTGCGCGAGGAACCGGCATCGCCCGCGTCGCCCGCTGCCGCCGCACCCGCCCCGTCGGCCGAAGCCGAATCCTCCGCGCGGTCACTGTCTGCCGACAGCGTGGCCAAAGCCGTCCCCATGCCATCAGCCAAGCTGGGCACGGCCCATGGCCAGCGCGAGACCTCGGTCGTCTCGCACACCAGCTTCACGCGCCTGCAAGACCACCCCAATGAAGTCATCAGCATCCGCTACGACAGCCGCGAGAACCTGGTCGCCGCTGGCGTGATCCGCGAGCCCATTGCCCGGCCACATGTGCCCCGCGCGTTTCCGCAATCAGACAACCCGTCCTATGTACCCGACCCCCGGTAGGCCTTGAAGACGGCCACACTTGCAAGGCCCGCCGATGTATGAGGGCCTCGCATAATGCCCGGGTGCCCACCGCCCCACCCTCCAACGACACCGACGAGACGCTGATGCTGCGTTACGCCGGGGGCGATCTGGGCGCGTTCGACCAGTTGTACGGCCGGCACGAACTGGCGGTGTGGCGCTTTGTGTTTCGCAGCGTCAAGGTGCAGGCCGTAGCCGATGACCTGCTGCAGGACGTGTGGTTTGCGGTGGCGCGCAATGCCACCCGCTACGAGGTGAAGGCGAAATTCCGCACCTGGCTGTTCACCCTGGCGCACCACCGGCTGGTGGACCACCTGCGCACCGCCAGGCACCACACCAGCTTGGACGCCAGCGATGACGATGCGCGCACGCTGGCCGACACGCTGGTGGCCGACTCGGGCTTCGGGCCCGTGCGGCAGCTGCAGTCGCGTGAGCAGGCGGCCGCACTGATTGCGGCGGTGGAGCAGTTGCCGCTGGAGCAGCGCGAAGCCTTCTTGCTACAGGCCGAAGGCGACCTGAGCGTGCAGGAGATTGCCGAGGCCACCGGCGTGAACTTTGAAACCGCCAAGAGCCGCCTGCGCTATGCGCGGACCAGTCTGCGCCAGCACCTCAAGGAGTTTGTATGACCCGGCAGGACGACGATCTGGTCCGGCGCTACCACGAAGCCAGCGAACAGGAAGGCGCCCGCCCCGGTGCCCATGTGCGCGGGGCCGTGCGCGCCCATGCACAGATGGTGGCTGCCGCCCACGGGGCAGCCGCAGTGCCACAGCCTGCCGCCCCCGCATCTGTCGTCCCTGCGCGCACCGCCGCCAACCAGGCACGTTGGAAGATCTCGGCCCTGGCCACCCTGGCCGTGGTGGGGCTGACCGGCTTGCTGATGCTGCAGTTCGAGCGTGGCACACCCGAAGAGCGGGACACCGCGTTCAGCCACCGCCGTGCCGAGGCGCCCGCGCCTGCCGCCCAACCCGCCCCAGCCCCCGCGCCCTCAGCCAACCCCGCAACCAAGCCCCTGCCGGAGCCCCTCTCCGCGCCCCCGTCGGCCACACTGCCAGCCCCCGACAGCCCGCAGGAGCAGGAGCGTGCCAACAGCACCGCCAGCAAAGCCACGGAGGCCGTGGCCCCCAAGCCCGCCACGGCGCCTCCTGCTTCGCCTGCGCACACAGCGCCCCCCATGCAGCCCTTGGCCAAGACCGCGCCAATACCGGCTCCTGCTGCGGCTCCGGCTGCGCCCCCCGTGCCCGCGCCAGCCCCCCCGGCAGCCGCAGACACAGCAACCCTGCCAGCCCCCCGCGCAGCCGGAGCCATTTCCGGGTTCCCCGCATCGCCCTCCCCGGCCGCTGCCCCCAGCACCGAAAGGCGCGAGCGCGCAGCCGCAGCGCCCACAGAACAGGCCCCACCAACGGCCGCGCCCGCGCCCCAGGCAGCCGCCGCTGCAGCAGCCCCGGCCGCCCGCAGCCCGCTGGCCGACTCCATGGCCCGCGACAACAATGGGGCAGCCACCGCCTCCGTGCAGAAGCGCCTCGGGGCTTCGTTGCCAGGCAACGTGTGGGACGCCGCCCGCGTTGGCAACCCCCAGCAGGTGGAAATCCTCATCCACCAGGGCGCGCCTGTGGACGCCCGCGACAACGAGGGCAGAACCGCCTTGATGCTGGCGGCCATGAACGGCCACACCACCACTGCCCAGAAGCTCCTGGCCCTGGGCGCCAACCCCCGGCTGGTGGACCGCGAAGGCCTGAATGCGGCGCAGTGGGCTGCGCAGCGGGGACACGCGCGCCTGGCCGAGTTACTGGAGACGGTGCGCTGAGAGCGGCTGCGACGGGCTGTCCGGATGGATCAGCCGCGCACCGGGATCAGAACCGCACCCCCTCAAACGCCGGGTGCAACACATCAATCCAGTGATCCAGCTCGTCCTGCGTCACATGCAGGTGGTCCATGCAGGCCTCGCCGTGCTGGGTCCATTCGCGCGTGGGCGCCAGGCCGTCGTGCTGGTTGACCAGAAACTCGGCCAACAGGCCCAGGGCCACCAGGTGGCGCACGGTGGGGTCGAAACGTTCGTCGTCCAGGCACGCAAAGTCGTGGTGCAGCCAGATGGCTTGGGCTACGTCGCCTGGCAGGTGCCAGGTGCGCGCGACGATGGCGCCCATCACGGCGTGGTCGGTGCGGTGGCTGGCGTTTTCGGTCTGGGTGAAGGTGCGGTCCTTGCGGGCCAGGGCCTCGGTCACGGTGCCTGCGTAGCCACGCACGGCCTTCACCAGCACGGGCATGCCCACATGGCAGAACAGGCCAAAGCTGTAGCCCAGGCCGGGGTCAAAGCTGTAGAGCTGGTGGCCGATGTGCTCGCAGGCAATGGCGCGGCGCTGCGAGCTTTCCCAGAAGTGGTCGAGCAGCGGCGAGCGCACCTGCAGCGCGTTGCGCGTGATGAAGGCCGACATCAGCTCCACCGCCGGGCGCAGCCCCAGCACCGTGAGCGCCATGCCCACCGTCTGCACCGGCTGGGCCAGGCCATAAAGCGGGCTGTTGGCCAGCCGCATCACGGCGGCGGCCAGGGCTACGTCCGACGCCGCCAGTTGCTCCAGCGCTGCAGCGTCCAGCTCGGGCTCGGCCATGATCTGCTGCAGGCGCAGCAGCGACTCGGGGCATGGCGGGATCACGATGGCGCGCACGGCGGGGTGCGCGCGGGCTTGCCGGATGTCTTGGTCGATGGAGTGAGAAGCGGTCACAAAGGCCCAGTTCCGGGCCGTTCCGCGCAGCGCCACACCCAGTGACGCCCAGGTGCGCTGTGGTGCAGGAAGGAAGACAGCCCAAACAGTTGCAATTCGTTGCATTGTGGGGCCAAAAATGCGCGCGGCGGGTGCCGTCCCACAGGGGCACACGGTCTTTGTGACGGCCGCTTGCCAAGCCCGTGCAAAGCGCCCCCTGCTGCGCCGGATTACCCCGGATTGCCCCCGGGTTGCCCGGTCAGATATCGGCGCCGTCCACTCCCTGCAACGCTTGGCGCGTGCTCAGGCTGCTGCGCCCGGGCATGGCATCGCCCAGAAAATCCAGAAAACGCCGCACGGCAGGCGACAGCCCCCGGCGCGACGGGAACACTGCATGCACGATGGCGGGCGCGGGCGCCCAGTCGGGCAACACGCGCACCAGCTTGCGCTCGCGCATTTCGTCCTGGCACATGTAGTCGGGCATCCAGCACACGCCCGTGCCCGCCACGGCGGCGAACTTGAGCGTGAGCAGGTCGTCGGCCACGTAGCGCGGCGTGTGCTGCACCACCTGGTGCACACCGCCCGGGCCAATCAGGTTCCAGGTCGATCGGCCGTCGGGCGCCGACATGGCAATGCTGTCGAGCTGGGCCAGGTCTTCGAGCGTCTTCGGCGTGCCCTGGCGGATCAGCAGCTCGGGGCTGGCCACCAGGATCTGCGTGGTGTGATCGAGCCGCTTGACCACCATGCTGCCGCTGTCGTCCACCGAGGGGCGCACGCGCAACGCCACGTCGATGCCCTCTTCCACCAGGTTCACGGCGCGGTTGCTCACCAGCATGTCGATGCGCACCTCGGGGCAACTGGCCAGGAACCGGGGGATCAGCTCGGCCACCACGGTCTGCGCCAGCGTGACGGGGCAGCTCACGCGGATGGTGCCGCGCGGCACGGTCTGCACCTGGGCCACCGTGTCGGCCGCCGCCTGGGCCGATTCGCGCATGGCCTGGCAGTGGCGCAGATAGGCCTCGCCCACCTCGGTCAGCGAGAGCTTGCGGGTGGTGCGCTGCAGCAGGCGCACGCCCAGGTGGGTCTCCAGGTCGGACACGCGCCGCGACAGGCGCGACTTGGGGATGCCCAGCGCACGGCCCGCTGCGGCAAAGCCGCCGCGCTCCACCACTTCGGCGAAATAGAGCATGTCGTTGAGGTCTTGCATAAAGTACATCGTCCTACTGATAGAACAATCTATCGCAAGTTCACCACCTTATCAACATTTTGATGAATCTTCACAATTCATCCCATGGCCACACGCTGTGGCTCCATCCACAGACCTTCCAGGAGTTTTCCATGCAACTGCTTCACATCGACTCCGCCATCACCGGCGAACAATCCGTGTCCCGCCAACTGACGGCCCGCACCGTGGCCGCCTGGCAAGCAGCCCACCCCGGCACCACCGTGCAGTACCTGGACCTGGCCCAGCAGGCGCCTTCGCACCTGTCGGCCCAGTCGCTGGGCTTTCGAACCGGCCAGGCCGCAGCCACCGAGGCAGAGCGCGCTGAAAACGCACTGTCCGAAGCCCTAGTGAGCCAGTTCCTGGCATCCGACGTAATCGTGATTGGCGCGCCGCTGTACAACTTCTCCATCCCCAGCCAGCTCAAGGCCTGGATCGACCGCCTGGCCCAGGCTGGCCGCACCTTCAAGTACACCGACAAGGGCCCCGTGGGCCTGGCCGGTGGCAAGACGGTGATCGTGGCCTCCACCCGTGGCGGCGTGTATTCGACCAGCGAAGGCGGCCAGGCCATGGAACACCAGGAGAGCTACCTGAAGGTGGTGTTCGGCTTCTTCGGCATCACCGACGTGCGTTTTGTGCGCGCCGAAGGCGTGGCCATGGGCCCCGACGCCAAGGCCGCCGCCCTGGCCTCGGCCGACGTGGAGATCAGCGGCCACACCAGCGTGGCCGCCAACCAGGCGCGTGTATCGCAGGCTGCATAAGTTGCAGGCCGCCCAGGCAGCGGCCACCCAGCCCCTATCTAACACCCGGCCATGTGCCGGGTGTTGCGCTTTGGAGGCGCATGATTCAAAGAAAAATCGACCCCACCGCGCGTCCATCATGCCTTGTTAGCTATCATTTTTGATAGCCTGCACCCACGGACCACCGGCCACGGGCTGCAGCCAGTGCCGCGCCAGCTCCTCGGGCGCCAGCGCAGGCGCAAACAGCCAGCCCTGAAACCGCTGGCAACCCATCTTGACCAAGAGCTGCCACTGCGCTTCGGTCTCCACCCCTTCGGCCACCACCTCCAGGCCCAGCGCGCGGGCCAGGGCGTTCACGGTGGCACAGATCTCGCGGTCGTTCGGGTCCACCACGATGTCGCGCACAAACTCCTTGTCGTTCTTCAGCTCGCTCACCGGCAGGCGCTTGAGCTTGACGAGCGACGAGTGGCCGGTGCCGAAGTCGTCGATGGAGAGCACAAACCCGGCGCTTTTCAGGTCCAGCGCCATGGCGTAAAGCGACTCGTCCAGCAGCTGCGACTCGGTGATCTCCAGCACCAGGCTGGCGGGCGCCACCCCGGCGGGCTGCGCGATGCCCAGCAGGGCCTGCGCAAACCCCGGCTCGCGCAGCTGGATGGTGGACACATTGACCGACACCACCGGCACCTGCCAGCCCTCGGCGCGCCACTGCGCCACCTGGCGGCAGGCGGTTTCGAACACCCACAGCCCCATGGGCACGATGAGTCCGCTCTCCTCGGCCAGCGGGATGAACTCATCGGGCGGCACCGGCTTGCCGTCCACCGACCAGCGCAGCAGCGCCTCGGCCCCCACCGTCTGGCGCAGGTGGTTGAGCTGCGGCTGGTACACCAGCGTGAACTCGCCGCCTTGCAGCGCGCCGTGAAGGCGGCGGCGCAGCTCCAGCCGGGTGCGCGTGGCCTGGGTGAACTCCTCGATGTAGAAGCGGTACGAGCCCCGCCCCGCACTCTTGGTGGCATGCAGGGCCGAGTGTGCGTGCCGCACCAGCTCCACGCTGTTGCTAGCATCGTCGGGGAACAGGCTGATGCCGATGCTCGCGCCCATGTACTGCGCCCCCACCTCCGACAGCTCCCAGGGCCGCGCCAACCCCTCCAGCAGCGTGGTCGCCAACTGCGCCAGCACCGTGCGAGACGCGGGGCGCTGCAGCATCACCGTGAACTGGTCATTGGCCAGCCGCGACACCAGCCACTGGCCTTCGAGCAGCTGGTGGATGCGCTGCGCCACCTCGCTCAGCAGCGCATCGCCCACGCGGTGGCCGTAGGTTTCGTTCACGCTCTTGAAGTGGTCCAGGTCGATCAGCAGCAGCGCCACGCAGCGGTCGGGCGCCTGCGTGGCGCGTGCGGCCTCGGCCACGGCGCGCTCCAGCGCGTCTTCAAAGTAGCGGCGGTTGGGCAGGCCCGTGAGGGCGTCGAAATGCGCCACGTGGTAGAGCCGCTCTTCGTTGCGCAGCACCGCCGCCTCGGCCGTGCGCAGGCGGTTGAGCAGGCCCACCACAATCGCCTGGCGCAGCGCCGCCAGCAGCAGCACCAGCAGGCAACACACCAGGATGAGCGCCTGCACCCCGGCCCGCCCATCGGGGGTGATGAAGAAAAGCCGCACCAGCGTGACGGCCGCCAGCCCCATCGCCACCAGGGGCACGCAGTTCATGGCCCGGTCGCAGCGCAGGCGGTAGTCCGGGTCGTCCGACACCTCAAACCGCAGCCCGCGCGCGCCCCAGCCCAGCGCCAGCGCGGCCAGGCTGAAGCTGGCGTTGAACACCATGCCCGGCAACACTTCGCCGCGCAGCAGCATCAGGTTCCACTGCATCCAGCTCAGGCCATAGCCCAGCATGCCCGCCAGCACCAGCAGGTGGGCCCGTGTGACGCGTACCCCCACCGTGGGCATGGCCAGCGCCGTCACGCCCGCCGCCGTCAGGTACACGGCCGGGTACAGCAGCAGCACCGTGGCCACCGCGAGCGGCTGGTCCTGCCCCGAGGGCAGGTAGATCACCAGGGTAAAGGCCAGCAGCGCCAGCACCGCGCCGCCAAAGTCCAGCGCGGCGGGGTAGGCGCGGTCCTTGGAAAGCCGCGCAAACGTGGCGCGGATCACCGTGGCCGCCCACAGTGGCCCCACGCTCAAGAAGAACAGGTCGGCAGGCGCCGGGAACGGGTTCCAGTCCAGCGCCACCTGCAGGTTCCACACCAGCTGCCCGGCCAGCACCAGCAACGTGCCCACCCACAGCCCCGTGTGCAGCAAGCGCTGGGCAGGCGGCACCTGCGCCCGCCCCCGCCAGGCCCAGAAGGCCGACAGGCCAAACGCCAGCGTCCACGAGGCGTTGTCAAAAAACAGCCGGGCCGACACATCCTGCACCCAGAGCGACGCCACAAACAGCAGCAAGGCTGCGCCCAGCCAGACCGCTGTGAGGGCTCGTTCGGCAAAGGGCATGGGGGTGGAGGGGCGGGTTGTTACCGAAGGTTACCCTTCCATTGTGGATGCAAGCGCTGGGGCGCTGTTTCCCCAGCGGGGCGCGGGGATACTGGGGACATGCGATTGCTACCAATGCGATAGCTAACAGCGCTTGATGGACAGGCGGCAGCGCCTGATTTCCTTTAGATCTTGGATTGCTGCATGCAGTATCCAAACTCCCCAGCCCTCGCGGGAGGGCTGGGGAGATGGCGTCACACCAGGCAACCGCAGCGCGCCCCCTTGCAGGGCGCGCCGACCGTCAGCCTCAGAACCCTGGCAGCACCGAGCCCTTGAACTCGGTCTGGATGAACTTCTTCACTTCTTCCGAGTGGTAGGCCTTCACCAGCTTGGCCACCCAGGGCTTGTCCTTGTCGGCTTCGCGCACAGCGATCAGGTTGACGTAGGGGCTCTTGGCGTTTTCTTGTGCAATCGCGTCCTTGCCAGGGTTCAGGCCGGCCGACAGCGCAAAGTTGGTGTTGATGGCCGAGGCGTCCAGGTCGTCCAGCGAGCGTGGCAGCTGGGCCGCGTCGAGTTCGACGAACTTGAGCTTCTTGGGGTTGCTCACCACGTCCAGCGGCGTGGCCTTCAGGCCCGCGCCCTCACGCAGCTTGATCAGGCCCTTGTCCTGCAGCACCAGCAGCACGCGGCCGCCGTTGGTGGGGTCGTTGGGGATGCCGAACTTGGCGCCTTCCTTCAGGTCTTCCAGCTTCTTGACCTTCTTGGAATACAGGCCGATGGGGAAGTTGACGGTGTAGCCCACCGACACCAGCTTGTAACCACGGTCTGCCACCTGCGCATCGAGGTAAGGCTTGTGCTGGTAGCTGTTGGCGTCCAGGTCGCCCGCCGACAGCGCGGCGTTGGGCTGCACGTAGTCGCTGAACTCGATGATCTGGATCTTCAGGCCGTCCTTCTCGGCGACCTTCTTCACCTGCTCGAAGATCTGCGCGTGGGGGCCGCCCGTCACGCCGATCTTGAGGGGCTTGTCCTGGGCGATCGCGCCGGTAGAGAAAGCGGCGGCAGCAGCCAAAGCCAGGGCAGATTGCAGGAGGAGGCGCTTGTTGTTGTTCACAGGAAAAACCTTTCGTAAAGAGATGGCTCGCATCCTAGGGTTTTCCCGTTAAAACCGGAACAACTAAGTTGTCATTTCATTACAACCCAATCGCATATAAAAACATGCACCCTGCACTTTGAAAAGGCGCACGCTCCCTCAGCGGCCACCGCGCAAGGGCCGCCAAGCCGCGCATGCAGCGCTTCGCTTGCGTGCGCTGGTGGCGTCCCGCTTTGGGGGAAGGCGCGCAGCGCCTCAGGGGGTCACCCTCTTAACGCCACATTGTTCAGCTTGTCCAGCCGTTCGGGCCAGGTGCCTTCCACCGTCGCGCCCTGCAGCAGGATGCGCGTCCAGGCCACCCAGGCGTCCCACTGCACGCGCTTGTCCCAGGCATTGCCCCAGGCGCTGAACAGGTGCAGCGCGCTCTCGGCGGCGGCCTTGGCGTCGTCTTTGCGGCCAGCGGACAGGTACAGCTGGGCCAGCACCATCTGCGGCTCGCCCACCCAGGGGTTGTGACGCACGGCGCTTTCCAGTACGCCGGTGGCCACGTCCAGGTCCACCAGCGGCTGGTCTTGCTGGATGACCGACCAGTACAGCGACGTGGCCGCCGCCTCGTTGGCGGCAGACAGGTACTGCGAGCAGTGCGCAAACACCGGCGGCATGGGCAGCACATCCTTCAGCCCCGGGTGCTGCAGCGCCTTGGCCAGCCCATTGATCTGGTGCACCATGCGCCCCGACGGCCGCATGGGCCCGGGCCAGAGCGATGCGGCCCAGTGCGCCTTCTGGTTGCGGTGCTGCACCTCGGGGAAGCGCGAAAAGATGTCGTCCTGCCAGCTGAACCACTGCTCGATGGTGTCGGCCATGCTCACGATGATGAAGGCCGCCACCTCGTAGGGCGTAAGCACATTGTTCTGCCCATCCTTTTGCAGCACCAGGCTGCCATCGGCCTCCAGCGCGTGGGCCAGCACCTTTTGTACAAACTGCGTGCGCGACTGGGTGCAGAACAGGTAGACCAGGTGCTCGGCCGACTCGCCCGCAATCTCGCGCACCCGGGCACGCTCCTTGGCGGGGTCGAACTTCACCAGGTCCACAAACGCATTGCCATACACGCTGTGTAGCAGCCCCAGCAGGCGCACATCGCGCGGCTGCTGCCACACCGTGAGCGTGCGCGTCACGCCCACGAGGTGGTGGCGAAACGTACCCGCCTTGTGCCAGTCCTGCCCCACATTGCGCGCCAGCACCGTGGGCAACACGGGCGCCAGTTCGGGGTCACGGGTCAGCCACTCGTCGTCGAGCAGCGGCAGCGCGCGGGCAAACAGGTCGGCGTCCAGGGGGTGAAGCGGCAGGGTCATGGTGGGGTGTCTCCGGTGTTCTCGTGCGATCAGGCAGATCCGGTGGGTCGAACGGATCGGCGGTTGGGTGAAGAAAAATGCAGAGTACACACAGTATCAGCATCGCCCCTGGCCCGCGCCAGCGGGCACACCCTGCGGGTTACAAGCAAAAATAGGCCTCACCGCGCGACTGGATTGCCCAGGCAGCTATCAAAAATATAGTAACCACCCCCAACGCAGCGCGTACCGGCGCTCCGTATCGCGCAAAGTCACTCTGGTGAAGCCCGGTAGTTTCCAGTTTTATGGATTTCATTTCCATTAAACTGCCGCCATGGACATCCACCACCACATCGCCCAGCGCCTGCGCGAACTGCGCAGCGCCCGGGGCTACTCGCTCGACGCCCTGGCCGAACGCAGCGGCGTGAGCCGCTCCAACATCTCGCTCATCGAACGCGGCGAAAGCAGCCCCACGGCGGCCGTGCTCGACAAGCTGGCCATCGGCCTGGGCGTGGCGCTGGCCTCGTTTTTTGACGAAAGCGCCGATGGAGGTGATGGCAATGCAAGTGCCGCCGCCCCCTCTCCTCACATCCGCGCCGCCGACCAGCCCCGGTGGCAAGACCCTGCCTCGGGCTACTTTCGCCGCCGCCTCTCGCCCCCTGCGCCCTCGCCGCTGCAGCTGGTGGAAGTCGTCTTCCCCCCCGGCCAGCGCGTGGCCCTGGACTCGGCTGTGCCGGGCGCCGACATCCACCAGCAGGTCTGGCTGCTGGAAGGCCGCATGGAGCTGACCGTGGGCGACACCCTCTGGCCACTGGCCGCAGGCGACTGCCTGGGCATGCAGCTCAACCAGCCCATCGTGTTCCACAACCCCGGCACCGTGCCTGCGCGCTACCTGGTGGCGCTGGCCACGGTCGCGCCCTTTGCTGCGCTCGCACCACTCGCCCCGCGCAGCCAGCCGCCTGCGCGCGTAGCCACGACCACCACCCCACCCACCGCCCGGAGAAAACCATGACCGCCGCCTCCAGCCACGCACCAGCCCAGCCCCCATCCGCCACCACCATCCGCCGCCTGGGCCCCAATGAAGCTGCCGCCAGCGTGGGCGCGCTGGCCGATGTGCTGATCGACTGCGTACACGGCGGCGCCTCGGTCAGCTTCATGGCGCCCCTGCCCCGCGACAAGGCCCTGGCCTTCTGGCGCAACGTGGCCGACGGCGTGGCGCGCAACGAACGCGTGCTGCTGGTGGCCGAAGACGCCAGCGGCACCATCGTGGGCACCGTGCAGCTCATCACCGCCATGCCGGACAACCAGCCCCACCGCGCCGACGTCGCCAAGATGCTGGTCCACCGCCGCGCCCGCCGCCAGGGCATCGCCCAGCAACTCATGGCCGCCGTGGACGACGCTGCACGCGCCGAGCGCAAAACCGTGCTGGTGCTCGACACAGTCACCGGCGGCGACGCCGAACGCCTGTACGAGCGCGCAGGCTGGCAGCGCGTGGGCGTAGTGCCGGACTACGCACTGATGCCGGATGGGGCGTTGTGCGGGACGACGTTTTTTTGCAAGAGGGTGTGAGGGTGCTGCGCGGGGCGCGTCGCCGCAGTAAGCCGGTGGCTTTGGGTTGCCCGTTTGGCGCCCAAGTTTCACCTATCCGCGGGCTATAGTTCGCTCGTTGCAAGCCTGCCGGGTTTCTCGGATTTTTTACCTGGGTGCCTTCACAGTGCAGCGACTGCAAACCCAGGCGGCAAGCCATTCTCAGGAGTAATCAGTGGCCAGAGTGTCGCGCACGATCCAGTTTGTCCCGCAGGTTTTGCGGTCTAAATTCCTTTAGGCTGACGGAGCATCTCTGTGAAACAGCGCATCCGAGCCTGTCAGATGTTTTGTGTGTGAGGCATAGCATGTCAACAAGGAGCATGAATGCCACGCAAGACGAAGACAACCGCAGCAGCGGACAAGGCGGCGCAGCCGCAATTCTCAGCCGCAGCGCTTGAGCAACTGATCCCCGGGCCGGTGACGCCAGCCGAGCTTGAGGGCATCTTCCAGCAGTTCAAGAAGGCCGTATTGGAGCGCGCACTGGGCGCCGAGCTGAGTCACCACCTGGGCTACGCGCCCGGCCAGGCCAAGCCCGAAGGGGCTGCGGCCAATCACCGCAACGGCAAGAGCGCCAAGACCGTGCTGACCGACGTCGGCGCCTTGCGCATCGACGTTCCCCG